>DXMB01000030.1:0-26131 GCA_019414425.1 Collinsella sp. | reverse complement strand
CGTGTGCGTGGGGACGTTCGATCGCTGGATGCGCGAGGCGGGGTAGGGGTTTGCGGCACGTCCGATTGGCGCCCACGCGAGGCGGTATCGGTAACAGCCCTGTTACCGATAATGCGACCTTGTTGAATTATTTTGTGTCGCGCGTATTTCCGAGCGGTCGGATTTGAGGGGCGAGCGGTAGAACGCTCGCCCTTTGTGCGCCACGATGCGGCACAATGTACCGCAAAAGCTGTTTGTATCCGGTACGAATCGTTCGTTGGTCTTTAATTCTTCTCAACGGAGGTGTTTGAGATGGCAAACGGATTGCTTTTGCGGCTTCGCGAGCGTGAGCTCAGTGCGAGCCCGGCGGAACGCAATGTCATCGCATATGTAAGCGCTCATCCGCACGAGGTAGTCGGGCTGTCCGTCCGCGGTCTTGCCGATGTCACGTTCTCCTCGCCCTCGAGCATTTTGCGCTTTTGCAAGCGCTTGGGTTTTGCGGGCTACAAGGAGTTCCAGCGCGAACTGATTGCCGAGCTGGCGCTCTTGGGTGACAAGAAAGACGTTGCCCTCGAGGACATCTCCATGGATGACAGCGTCGAACGTATCGTGGGGAAGGTGATGAAAAGCAACGTGCGCACGATCGAAGCGACGGCGCGAACACTCGATTACACCGTCTTGGAGCGATGTGCGGCCTATCTTAAGCGGGCACGTGCGGTCAATCTGTTCGGTATCGGTGCCTCTCGTTTGGTCGCGCACGATCTGGCGCAAAAGCTCATGCGTGTCGACAAAGAGTGCCATCTGTACGACGACTGGCATGATCAGCTCTTGTGTGCCAAGAACATGCATGAGGGCGATATGGCAATCGCCTTTAGCTACTCGGGCTTGACGCAAGAGGTGCTGGACTGCGCCGCCGAGGCCCAACGTCACAACTGTCCCGTTGTGGCCGTGACCAAAGTAGATGGATCATCCAAGCTTGCCACCATGGCCGATGCCGTGCTCGGCGTCGCTGCGAGTGAGCCCTTGGTCCGCAGCGGTGCCATGGCTTCGCGTATGGCCCAGCTTATGGTTGTCGATGCCCTGTACGCTGCTTACGTTGCCAGCGACTACGAACGAGCGACGCATGTCATTAAGCAAAACTACATCGAGAAACAGGAAAGATGAGGTGAATGAAATGCTCGATTTAACAAAATTCACGACCGAACAGCGTAATCAAAGGTCAATGAACCTCGATACGATGACATCGCTGCAGATCGTCACGACGATGAACGATGAGGATCTTCGTGCCGTCCAGTCGGTCACAAAAGTGCTGCCCCAGGTTGCCACAGCAATCGACTGGGCTGCTGAGGCACTCGAGCGCGGCGGGCGCGTCTTTTACATGGGCGCAGGCACCAGCGGTCGTCTGGGCGTACTCGACGCTTCGGAGTGTCCGCCCACGTTTGGCGTGTCACCCGATCTGATTGTCGGGCTCATTGCCGGAGGCGAGACGGCGTTTATCAAGGCTGTCGAAGGTGCCGAAGACAGCGAGGAGCTTGGCGCGAGCGACCTGCGGGGGCGTGGACTCTCGGACAAGGATCTTGTCGTTGGCCTGGCGGCAAGCGGTCGTACTCCCTATGTGGTGGGCGGCCTTGTGTACGCCAAGGCAACTGGGTGCAAGACCATTGCAATTGCCTGCAACCAAGGGTCGAAGATCGGGGAGAGCGCAGATCTTGCCATTGAACCCGTGCCCGGTCCCGAGGTACTGACCGGCTCAACAAGGCTCAAGGCGGGAACGGTTCAAAAGCTCATTCTCAACATGATTTCGACCGGTGCCATGGTCAAGATCGGCAAGGTATACCAAAACCTGATGGTCGATGTGCAGCAGACGAACGAGAAGTTGGTGGTGCGCGGCCAGAACATCGTGATGGAGGCGACCGGCTGCACGCGCGAGTGCGCTATTCAGGCGCTTGCAGATGCCGGCGGCCACGTAAAAACCGCTATTGTCTCGGTACTGCTGGACTGCGATGCCGAGCAGGCTGCGGTAGCTCTTGAGCGAGCGCGAGGCCATGTCCGTGCTGCGGTGAGTGGCCATGAGAAGAGCGATGCCGATGCCCAATAGGTGCGCGGCGTGAGCTGATATGACATCCAGACGAGATACCCAATACAAGGAGGAGTTATGACGAACAAAGAGCTGGCTCAAAAGCTGCTGGACCTTTTGGGCGGTAAAGACAACGTGCTGGCAAACGCGGCGTGCATGACGCGCCTGCGCGTGACCGTCAAAGACACGGGCAGCGTCGACGCGGAGGGCATTAAGGCACTCGACGGCGTGATGGGCCTGGTCGAGGACGACACGATGCAGATCGTGCTGGGTCCGGGCAAGGTGAATAAGGTGCTCGAGGAGTTCTCCAAGCTCACCGGCCTTGCGAAAGGCGTTGCCGACGAGAGCGTGGTTGACGCTGCGGCCACAAACAAGGCCGCGCAGAAGGCAAAGTACGAGTCCAAGCCGGTTCAGGCCTTCCTCAAGAAGATTTCCAATGTCTTCGTTGCCCTGCTTCCCGGCATCATTGCGGCTGGCCTCATCAACGGTATCTGCAACGTCATTAACGTCTCGACGGCAGGCGCGCTTGCAGGCGAGTGGTGGTACCAGGGCATTCGTTCCATGGGCTGGGCCCTGTTTGCCTATCTGCCCATCTTGGTGGGCTATAACGCGGCACGTGAGTTTGGCGGCTCCGCTGCGCTGGGCGGCATCGCCGGCATGATGTGTATCGCCAACAGTGCCATGCCCCTGCTTGCGCCTGGCGCGGCTGATCCTGCCACTGCCATTCTGCTGCCGCTCACCAATGCGCAGTACAACCCCGCAGCGGGCGGCATGATCGCGGCTCTTATCGCTGGCGCATTTTTTGCCTGGATGGAGCGTCAGATTCGCAAGGTTATGCCCAACGTACTCGACACGTTTTTGTCCCCGCTGCTGGTGCTCATCATCGGCGCCTTTGCTCTGATGCTCGTCATCCAGCCGGTTGGCGCATGGCTGACGACTGCCATCTTTAGCGTTTTGACCTTTATCTTCGAGAAGCTGGGCGTCCTGGGCGGCTATATCCTGTCGGCAGGCTTCTTGCCGCTGGTTTCCGTCGGCCTGCATCAGGCGCTCACGCCGATCCACGCTATGCTCAACGATCCCGACGGTGCTACCAAGGGTATCAATTACCTGCTTCCCATCCTTATGATGGCTGGCGGCGGCCAGGTCGGTGCCGGTCTGGCGCTGTACTTTAAGACCAAGAACGCCAAGCTCAAGAAGTACGTCGCAGAGTCCATTCCCGTTGGAATCCTGGGTGTGGGCGAGCCTCTGATGTATGCCGTTACGCTGCCGCTCGTTCGTCCGTTTGTGACGGCCTGCCTGGGTGCCGGATTTGGCGGCGCGCTCGCGGCGCTGCTTCACATCGGCACGGTTTCTCAGGGCGTTTCCGGTCTGTTTGGCCTGCTGATCGTCGTTCCTGGCCAGCAGCTCGGCTACGTTGCCGCTATGCTGCTTGCCTATGCCGCCGGCTTTGTCCTGACGTGGTTCTTTGGCGTCGACGAGCAGAAGATCAATGAGTTCTTTGGCGAGTAGTTTGATATCGTGAGCCGTGTTGCTCGGGGTTCGCGGCGCGCGGCAGATTTCTTGATGCTATGGTTGTGCCGGCGGGGCTAACTGCTCCGCCGGCCTTTTTTAAAGGAGCGTTGTAGCGTGAAAACGGGTATTTCGATTTATCTTTCCAGCCCTTTGCAGGATATTGAGCGGACGATTGAGCGTGGTGCCGCGGCGGGTGCGCGCTACGCGTTCACCTCACTGCATATTCCCGAGGATGGGGGAGCGGCGTATGCCGATAAGGTCCGTCATGTGCTGTCGCTGCTCTCCGCCCGCGGCATTGCGCTCATTGCCGATGTGGGGCCTCGCACGTGCGATTTGCTCGGGCTTGAGCGCATCGAGGACCTGCGCGATCTGGGGTTGGAATACCTTCGTTTGGACTATGGCTTTAGCGCCCAACGGGTCGCGGAGCTGTCCGGTGTATTTCGCATAGTGGTCAATGCATCGACGGTGAGTTCTGATGAAATCGCATCGTGGCGTGAGGCCGGTGCCGATGTGACTCGTTTTGCCGCCTGCCACAATTTTTACCCCAAGCCTTATACCGGTTTAGCTCTGGAGGACATTGCTCGGGTGAATCTTCGTCTTGCGGCGCTTGGATTCGAAATCATGGCTTTTGTGCCGGGTGATGCCAACGTTCGCGGGCCGGTATTCGAGGGACTGCCGACGGTCGAGGCGCAGCGCGGTCGCGCGTCAAAGGTTGCCCTCAATATGCTTGAGCTTGCACATGGCGCCGATTGCGACATTGTGTTGGTCGGCGACCCCGATCTTTCCGATGCGGGCTGGACGCAGTTTGCTCATGTTTCCGCCGGATACGTGGACCTGCAATGCGAGCTTGAGCCCGGTTATGCCTATGTACGTGGGCAGATTCATCACGACCGACCCGATTCGAGCACCCTCATCTTTAGGTCTCAGGAGTCGCGTACGACGCTTAAGCCGGATTCCGTGCCGATGGATGCCGGTGCCGGCCTGTCACGAAAGACGGGGTCGATCGCTGTGAGCAATAGCGGCTATGGGCGCTACGAAGGCGAGCTTGAGATTGCGCGGGTCGATCTTCCCGGTGACGAGCGCATGAACGTTGCGGGTCATATCACGCCCGAGGCAATGGAGCTGCTGCCGTTCATCAAACGCGGATTCGGGGTACGGTTCGTTTAGCGTGTGACCCGTGGGCTACAATTGGCCCATCATGCGAAGGCGCCTCGTGTGGCGTGTGCCTGCGTTGGCCGATCTATATTCGGAGGATTTCCATGACCGTACTGTTTGTTGAATATCCCAAGTGCTCGACCTGTAAGAAGGCCAAGGCATGGCTGGACGAACACGGGGTAGAGTATATCGACCGCGATATCGTTTTGGACAATCCCACGGCTGATGAGCTTGCGACCTGGATTGCTCGTTCGGGACTGCCGGTGCGGCGCTTCTTTAATTCGTCGGGCATGAAATATCGAGAGCTGGGCCTGAAGGCGCGTCTAGATGCGGGCATGACGGATCGGGAGTGCTACGAGCTGCTGGCGACCGACGGCATGCTGGTTAAGCGCCCACTGCTGGTGGGCGACGACTTTGCGATTCCCGGCTTTAGGGAATCGGCTTGGGCCGAGGCGTTGCTGTAGCGGCTGCGGAAAGCGCGACCCGTTTTGAGTGCTCAGGGTGGGACGTGTTTTCCATCGGCGGGCTCGCTCGGCTCAATCCTCGAGCTGTGCCCATTCGTGCGGATTGTAGACCTTTACGTGCTTGTTGGGCTTGCCGCTCCAGTACTCCTCGTCCATAAAGGGCAGATATGCCTGAACACCGGGGCAGATAAAGGGAATCCGCTGCTGTTGCAGTCGCTCGCGCTGTCGCTGCTCCAGGTGCGCCTCGGATATGACAGTCGGCATACCGGACAGCTCGACGAGGCTTGCCTGGATTCGCTTAAGGTCGGGGAGTCCCGCGTGCCATGACATCCGCATGATCAAAAAGGATGCACGGCGGTATTTTGCCTGCATCACCGTGATGGCGGGGCGCAGGGTGGGATGGATTTTGTCCCGTTCGGGCCAAAGGTCAGCAGTGATCTCGAGGCCCAGGGTCTCCCATAGGTAATCAAGCTCTTCGTCCATGGCGCCTCGATATCTACGTGATCATTGATACTTCGATTGTGTTGCCTGGTGCTATCGTTTTCGCGGTAGAATCTGCCAACGGTTGACGGCTACCGCTCGCGGCGTTTTGCCCTTCGTGTGCAGCGGTCGACTTCACAGGTCCTTCACGTGTCGGCCGTATTTGACTGAATTTCAAAAAATTCAAAATTGGGGCTTGCGTCACGGCCGGACTTCCCGTATATTTCTTTCTTGCGCAAAGGCACAGCCGAGCGCAGCGATGCAGTCATTGGGATGTCGTCTAATGGCAGGACAGCGGATTCTGGTTCCGTCAATGGGGGTTCGACTCCCTCCATCCCAGCCATTGCATTTGCTACATATGGCCCGTTCGTCTAGCGGTTTAGGACGCCGCCCTCTCAAGGCGGAGATCACCAGTTCGAATCTGGTACGGGCTACCAAAATTGAACGCCCGGGCCTCGTAAGAGACCCGGGTTTTGTGTATTGACCGATATTTAAGGCGCGCGTTGAGTCTGCCGCCCGGACCGAGGAGTTGTCATGGACCTGCCTATCAGCTTGGAAGACATCACGTATGCCGAGAACTATCTGGCGCAGGGCGACCTGGCTACGGCGACGCCGCTGCTTGAGCGTCTGGTGGAGCTCGCCGAGGAGTATATCGACGCTGAGTGCAAGACGGAGGAGAAGCGCCAGTACTTTAGCTTCGACAGCAAGTTTGAGCGCCTGGCCTATCGCCGTGTGGAGAAGGATCCGCGCGAGCTGGTGCAGGTCGAGGTTCCCTTTGACCGCCTGTACTCCGACATGGCGTTTGCCTACATTCGCCAGCAGGATTATGTGAGTGCTCGGAATGCCCTGATGCAGGCCGTGCGTTGGGATCCCATGAACTGCAACTATCGCTTGGACTTGGCCGAGCTGTTCCGCGCGCTCGAGGACAAGCAGGAGTGGGCATCGCTCTCGTTCTCGGTGCTGGAGCGCGCGAGCGACGGTAAGTGCGCCGCACGCGCCTACACCAACTTGGGTCAGTACTTCTTGGAGCCCGAGACCGAGAACATTTCGGCTGCCGTGGGCTGCGCGCGTCTGGCGCTGCGCCTGGCGCCCAATGATGCGCATACGACGCGCCTGCTCAACAAGATCCATACCACCTATCCGGATGCCGCGGACGAGAGTGACGACCATGTGATGGGTGAGCTCGCCCTGCAGGGCGTGCCGACCTCGCCTTCGGCCGAGATCGCCATCTGCCTGGTCATGTGCGCGACCGATGCTGCAAGCGACGGCGACAAGCAGGAGGCTACGCGTCTGACGGTCCGTGCCCGCGACCTGGTGGGCGAGGAGGCATGCGCGGCGATTATCAAGCTGGTGCGCGAGAGCGATGCCGAGCTTAATGCCGAGCGCAGGGCAAAGCGCGAGGCTGCGGGCTCAAACGCCAATGGCGCCAAGGAGGCCGGCGATGCCCAGTAAGCGCGAGCGCAAGCTCATTTCCAAGAATCGCTCGGCACATCACGAGTACTTTATCGATGAGACGTTTGAGTGCGGTATTGAGCTGAGCGGTACCGAGGTCAAGTCGATTCGCGAGCGCGCGTGCCAGATTACCGATACCTTTGCACTGATTCGTGGCGGGGAGTGCTGGCTCGTCGGCCTGCATATCCACCCTTATAGCCATGGTGGCGTGTGGAATCGCGATCCCGACCGTCGGCGCCGTCTGCTGCTGCACCGCAAGGAGATCGACTTTCTTGACGGCAAACTTCGCAACCGTGGTTATGCGCTGGTTCCGTTGGAGCTCTACTTTAATACCGACGGTCGCGTAAAACTGCTGCTGGGCCTGGGTCGCGGCAAGAAGCTCTACGACAAGCGCGAGGACATGGCCAAGCGTGATGTCCAACGCGAGATCGACCGCGCCCTCAAGGAACGCAACCGCTGACCGTCCTTCATAAGTTGCGGTGGAATACGGACTGGTTTGCCTGTTTGAGGGGGCTATTCAGTCCCTATTTCACCGCAACTGCGGGCGTCTCATCTTTCTTACTGTTCTGACACATATGTTTCAAAGGCAGCGTCCGCTATGGGCGCTGCCTTTTTTGTGGGTACATACATCCATGAGGTTCCAACCCGAGCTAGGGGAGTGATCGTTATGGACAAAACTGCGTTCTTTACCATGCCGAGCGGCCTGTACGTGGTGAGCGCCGCGGCAGACGGGCTGCGCGCCGGCTGCGTCATCAACACAGCGGTGCAGGTGACGTCCATGCCGCCGCGCATTTCGGTTGCCGTGAACAAGGACAACGTCACCTCGGGCGTCATCGCTTCGGCCAAAGCGTTCGCGCTGACCGTGATCGATCAGACCGCCGATATGCTCTACATCGGTAACTTTGGGTTCCGCACCAGCAGCGATTATGACAAGTTTGCCAAATACGAGACCCGCGAGACGGCTCTGGGCATGCCCTATGTGCCCGAGCACGCGGCGGCCCTGTTTAGCTGCCATTTGATCGACACTGTGGATGTTGGCACGCATCTGCTGTTTATCGGCGAGGTCGAGGATGCCGAGCGCTTGAGTGACGAGACGCCGCTCACCTACGATTACTACCATAAGGTCCTGAAGGGTAAGACGCCTCCGAAGGCGTCCTCGTATCAAGGCTAGAAATGTTTTAAAAATACTTGCATTATATTATTGAGAATCTATACTGATAAATGAAGTACATCACCAGTCGCGTTCGAGAGGAGAACATCATGGCTGAGGAGAAGAAGACGTATAAGTTCGTGTGCACCGTTTGCGGTTACAAGGTTGAGGTCGATACGCCCGAGCTGCCCGAAGATTACGTGTGCCCGGTTTGCGGCGTCGGTCCCGATCAGTTTGAGCTCGTCGAGGAGTAGCTCGCAGACACACGGCTCGTATCAACGCATAGCTCTGTCCAAGGGCCTCGGTCGAATTCTCGGCCGGGGCCCTTTTCCTCCGTCCCCAAGGGATCACGGTTGCTGTTGGCCGATCCTGTCTGTTGTGAGTCCGGTCGACCTTTTGTCTTAATCTGTAACGTCTAACGGCTCAAAACGGGTCTTCCTGTTACAGATCGAAACAAACCAAAACCGTCCGGAAGAAGATCTCAATCTGTAACATCTAACGGTGGAAATTGGGTCCACTTGTTACAGATTGAGACAAACGGAGCTGTCCTTCGGAATGATCTCGATCTGTAACATCTAGACATCAAAAGAGGGTCTAGATGTTACAGATCGAGACGTTTGCCTGGGTAGGTGCCCCGTCCCATTACATCCCTGTCAACAACACGACATCGAGAATCGTCACGATGGCACCGATCCCTACGAGCAGCGCGTTGAGCGGGCGCGAGTTGGCGTATTTGCCCATGACGCGGGGCGAACTGGTGAGTCGTATGAGCACAAAGACCGTAATCGGCAGTTGAAGCGACAGCAGTGCCTGACTCCAGATGAGACCTTCAAAAGGATTTGAGACGACCAGGCATGCCGTCACTGCGCCGACGAAACAGGCCGCCACCCCGATCGAGGAATGCCGGTCGTGGATGTCGTATTCCTCGTCGAACATGCCCGCGGTGATGGTGCCCGCCGCCATGCCCGCCGTCACGCTACTCGAGAGGCCCGCAAACAGCAGCGCCACGGCAAAGATGGTCGAGCTTGCCGGGCCCAGAATGGGGGAGAGCGTGGCCGCTGCGACGGCGAGGTCGTCTACGACCATGCCGTGCGCAAAGAAGGTCGTTGCGGCCAGGATGACCATGGCCGAGTTGATTGCCCAGCCCACGCCCATCGAAAAGAGCGTGTCGAAGAGCTCGTAGTGCAGACGCTCTTCGATAACCTGCTCGCCTTGGCCTTCGAAGTGCATGGATTGGATGACCTCGGAGTGCAGAAAAAGGTTGTGGGGCATAACGACCGCACCCAAGACACTCACGATAATCGCGGCAGAGCCAGTGGGCATACTGGGCGTGATCCAGCTTGCGGCGGCTTGCGGCCAGTCGACCTTGACTAGTGCAAGCTCGGCCAAAAACGAGAGTCCTACCACGCCTACGAAGGCGATGATCCAGCGTTCGGCATGCTTGTAGGAGTTCGTCATGAGCATCGCCATCGATACTGCCGCCACGATGACGCAGCCCGCGCGCACGGGCAGCCCAAAGAGCATTTGAAGGGCAATCGCGCCGCCCAGGACTTCGGCCATGGCGGTGGCGATGGTCGCGAGATAGGCGCTGGCGAGCACCGTACGCCCGACGAAGCGGGGGAGGTAACGTGTCGTGGCCTCGGCAAGGCAGGCGCCCGTGGCGATACCCAGGTGCGCCGCGTTGTGCTGCAGCACGATGAGCATAATCGTGGACAGCGTGACGATCCACAGCAGCGCGTAGCCAAACTGCGAGCCCGCGGCCATATTGGAGGCCCAGTTGCCCGGTTCGATAAAGCCGACGGTCACGAGCAGCCCGGGGCCGATATGCCGCGCAATGTCTAGGCCTCCGTGACCACCGGTGCGTCGGGAGCCAAAGTGTTGTTTGAGATGGTTGAGCATGGTGCGCTCCTGTGTATGGGCGGCGTGACGTCGCATCTGGGTCGTGCGGCGCCACGCGTCGGATTTGGGTTGGGGCTACTTGTGCGCTTTGCCCTGATTGGCCACGGCGTCGATCTTGGCGGCGATGGTCGCCGGGTCACCGATGTAGCGCTTGTCGAGGACATTGAAATCGGTATCGAAGGTGTAGACGAGCGGCACGCCAGTGGGGATGTTGACCTTGAGGATCTCCTCGGGCGTGAGGTGCTCGAGCTTCATGACGAGTGAGCGCAGGGAGTTGCCGTGCGCGGCGATGAGTGCGCGCTTGCCGGCGAGCATCTGGGGGCGAATCTCGTCTTCGAAATAGGGCCAGGCGCGGGCGATCGTGTCCTTGAGGCACTCGGTATAGGGCAGCTGATCGGGCGCGACGTCGCGGTATTGCTCCTGGGTGTGGGGGTCGCGCGCGTCGTCCGGCTCGAGTGCCGGCGGGCAGACATCGAAGGAGCGGCGCCAGATGAGCACCTGTTCGTCGCCGTGCTCCGCGGCGGCATCGGCCTTGTTGAGACCCTGCAACGCACCGTAGTGGCGCTCGTTGAGCTTCCAGGATTTGATGACGGGTAGCCACTCGCGATCCATTTGGCCGAGCACGATGTTGAGGGTGTGGATTGCGCGCTTGAGGCGCGAAGTATAGCAGACGTCAAAGTCGAAACCGGCTTCTTTGAGGGCGCGGCCGCCTGCCGCCGCCTCTTCGCGGCCCGTGTCGGTGAGCTCGACATCGGTCCAGCCGGTGAACAGGTTGAGCTTGTTCCACTCGGACTCTCCGTGACGGATAAGGACGAGTTGCATCGTCTGCTGGTCTGCTTGGTGCGCCATAGGGGCCTCCTTGATCTGGCACGGTGTGCGTGCCGTTTGCTTGACGCCGCAAAGGATACCCGTTTTAAGCTTAAAAGTTAACCAAGACTAACAAAATTGTTGTATTTGAATGGGATGGTGAAAGGGGGCTGCCGAAATGTCTCGATCTGTAACAACTAGGGATGGAAATTGGGCCTAGGTGTTACAGATCGAGACAGGAAGAAATGGTCCTATGGAATGTCTCGATCTGTAACAGTTTGCCGCCAAAACCGGCCCTTCGTGTTACAGATCGAGACATTCGGAACTGTCTCTCGAAAGCATCTCAATCTGTAACAGTTAGTCGTCGTAATTGGGCCTTCCTGTTACAGATTGAGATGTTTGAAGTGGTGAGCTAACAGGCCGAACTTGGGGCCTATGTTGTCGCCCTTGAGGTCGGCGGTGTCCACTCGTGGGGCGTGCGTTACGCGATTGTTTCGAAACGGGCGGGAAACACAACGACGCCCCGATGCCCCTACTATGCCTATTCAACTGACTGTCTAAATATCTAGGGGAGGATCGCGATGCAGGCAGATTCCGCTCAGCAGCAGGGCCTTTATCGCCCCGAATTCGACCACGATGCATGTGGCATCGGCGCGCTTGCCGATATCAACGGTGAGCGCCATCACCAGATTCTGGACGATGCACTGTCCATTCTGGTCAACTTGGAGCACCGCGGCGGTACGGGACTCGAGAAGAACACCGGCGACGGTGCCGGTATCCTGTTCCAGGTTCCGCATCACTTTTTCCGCAAAGAGGCTCAAAAGTGCGGCCAGATTCTGCCGGCAGAGGGCGACTATGGCGTGGCCATGCTGTTCTTCCCGCAGGACGACAAGGGCGTAGAGGATGCCCGTCGCGTGTTTGAGGAGGGCTGCGCCGAGGCCGGCGTGCCGCTGCTCTTTTGGCGCGAGGTGCCCGTCGACCCGCACGACTTGGGCGAGACGGCACGCGCCTGCATGCCCACCATTCTGCAAGCCTTTCTGGGCCGCCCCGACGACACGCCCGCCGGCGATGCCTTCGAGCGTCGCCTGTACGTGTGCCGTCGCACTATCGAGAAGAAGGCCGATGCCGAGTTTGCCCTGCGCGACAAGATCTTCTACGTCTGCTCCATGAGCTCGCGCACTATCGTGTACAAGGGCATGCTCGTCGCCACGCAGATGCGCCGCTTCTTCATCGACCTCAACGACGCCGCCGTCAAGACGGCCGTGGCGCTCGTCCACTCGCGCTACTCCACCAACACCACGCCCAGCTGGGAGCGCGCGCACCCCAACCGCTTTATCATCCATAACGGCGAGATCAACACCCTCAAGGGCAACGTCAACTGGATTCGCGCCCGCGAGCCCAACCTGTACAGCCCCGTGCTGCAGCACGATCTTGAGCGCGTGATGCCTATCATCAACCGCGAGGGATCCGATTCCGCGATTCTGGACAACGTGCTCGAGTTCCTGGTCATGAACGGTCGCCCGCTCACGCGTGCCGCGTCCATGTTGCTGCCCGAGCCGTGGGACCACAACGACAGCCTGAGTGAGGAGCGCCGCGCCTACGACGCCTACCAGTCCATGCTCATGGAGCCGTGGGACGGCCCGGCGGCCATCGCCTTTACCGACGGCCGTACCCTGGGCGCCGCCCTCGATCGCAACGGCCTGCGCCCCGCTCGTTACTACGTGACGCGCGACGGTCGCTTTATGCTGGCAAGCGAGGTGGGCACCATCGAGGTGAGCCCCGAGAACATCGTGACGAGCGGCTGTCTGGGGCCGGGCCAGATGCTCGAGGTCGACTTTGCCCGCGGGCGCGTCATCTACAATGATGAGCTGCGCGCCCGTTACGCCAAGGAAAAGCCCTACCGTGATTGGATTGCCGAGGAGACGCTGACCGTCGACGCGCTCGATGAGCCCGCCGCGCCCGCGTCCGCCGAGGACGCCGAGGTGCCCGCCGCCGTGCGTATGGCCAAGCTCGGCTACCACTGGGATGACGTCGACGAGGTCGTGCGTCCCATGGCCCAGCAGGGCAAGGCCCCGCTCGCCTCGATGGGCATCGATGCACCGCTGGCCTGCCTGTCCAAGAAGACGCGTTCGTTCTTTGACTACTTCTATCAGCTGTTCGCTCAGGTCACGAATCCTCCGATCGATGCCCTGCGCGAGCACATGGTGACTTCGACCACGCTCTACCTGGGCAACCACGGCAACCTGCTCGAGGATTCCCGCACGGCCTGTCAGCTGGTGCGCTTGGAGCGCCCATTGCTCAACGATGAAGAGTTCGAGCATATCTGTGCCATCGACCGTGTTGGCTTTAAGACCCGTCGCTTCCGTGCCGTCTACCGCCGCGATGCCGGCGAGGGCGCGCTGCAGGCTGCGCTCAAACAGCTTGCAGAGGACGTTGAGGCTGCGGTCCGCGATGGCGTGAACATCGTGGTGTTGAGCGATCGTGCCGCTGCGGGCGAGGTGCCCGTGCCGTCGCTGCTCGCTGTGGGCTGCGTGCATAACCACCTGATCCGCGCCGGCGTGCGTACCTTTGCCGACATCGTGGTGGAGAGCGGCGACGCCGTGTCTCCGCACGACTTTGCGGCACTGGTGGGCTACTCCGCGAGCGGCATCTATCCGTACAACGCACATGCGTGCATCCGCGATCTGGCGGCACACGGCGACCTGGACGTGACGGCCGAGCAGGGCATCGCCAACTACAACAAGGCTGCGACTGCCGGCATCGTCTCCATCATGTCCAAGATGGGCATCTCCACGGTGCAGAGCTACCATTCGGCGCAGATCTTCGAGGCCGTGGGCTTTACGCCGGAGTTCGTCAACGCGTACTTCGCCGGCACGGTGAGCCGTGTGGGCGGTATGGGCGTCGAGGACGTTGAGCGCGAGCAAAACGAGCGCTACGACGCCGCGCTCGCTATCCTTAAGAGCCCGGCTCCCGATCAGCTGCCCACGCTGGGTCTGACCAAGTGGCGCCCGCTCGGCGGCGAGGAACACCTCATCGACCCCCAGGCCGTCTACCTGCTGCAGACCGCCTGCCGTGAGGACAGCTACGACACCTTTAAGGAGTACAGCGCCCGCCTGCACCGCACCGACCGTGCCGTGCGTCTGCGCGACTTGCTCGACTTTGATGCCAGCGGCCGCACGCCGGTTTCGCTCGACGAGGTCGAGCCCGCGCTCAACATCGTCCGCCGCTTTAACACCGGCGCCATGTCGTACGGCTCCATCAGCAAAGAGGCACACGAGTGCATGGCCATCGCCATGAACCGCCTGCACGGCCGTTCCAACTCCGGCGAGGGCGGCGAGGATCCGCGTCGCGAGACCCCGCTGGCTAACGGCGACTCCAAGAACTCCGCCATCAAGCAGGTGGCAAGCGCGCGCTTTGGCGTGACGAGCCGCTACCTGTGCAGCGCCTTCGAGATTCAGATCAAGATGGCCCAGGGCGCCAAGCCCGGCGAGGGCGGCCACCTGCCCGGCAAGAAGGTCTACCCCTGGATTGCCGAGGTCCGTCAGTCCACGCCCGGCATCGGCCTGATCTCGCCTCCGCCGCACCACGACATCTACTCTATCGAGGACCTGGCCGAGCTCATCTTCGACCTTAAGAACGCCAACCCCGGCGCACGCGTGTCGGTCAAGCTGGTCAGCGAGGCGGGCGTCGGCACCATCGCCACCGGTGTGGCCAAGGGTGCTGCCGACAAGATCTTGATCAGCGGTCACAATGGCGGCTCGGGTGCCGCTGCGCGCGACTCTATCTGGCATGCGGGTCTGCCGCTGGAGCTTGGCCTTGCCGAGGCCCAGCAGACGCTGCTGCAAAACGGCCTGCGCTCGCGCGTGGTGCTCGAGGCCGACGGCAAGCTCATGGACGGCACCGACGTTGCCGTCGCCTGCTTGCTGGGCGCCGAGGAGTTTGGCTTTGCGACCATGCCGCTCATCTCCATGGGCTGCCTCATGCAGCGCGACTGCCAGCAGGACACCTGCCCGGCCGGCATCGCTACGCAAAACTGCCGCCTGCGTCGCGGCTTCCGCGGCAAGCCCGAGCACGTCGAGCACTTTATGCTCTTTGTTGCCGAGCAGCTGCGCGAGGTCATGGCGAGCCTGGGCTTCCGCACCGTCGATGAGATGGTCGGCCATCCCGAGTGCTTGCGCCAGATCGAGGTCCCGGGCAACCGCAAGGCCAACCTGCTCGATTTGTCGCCCGTGCTGGCGAGCGCGACCTGCGAGTTCGGTGCCCATATTCCGGGCGCCGACGGTCGCCACTTCCTGCCGCAGATGGCCGCGGACAGCGAGCTCGACAAGACGCTCGACTCCACGCTGTTTGTGCCCTACACGGCCGACGCCCGCGCACATCTGCGTCCGATTCGCTTCCGCGCCGATATCGCCAACGTCAACCGTTGCGTGGGCACCATCCTGGGCAACGCGGTGACCAAGGCGCATCCCGAGGGCCTGCCCGCCGGCTCCATCACCATCGATTGCGATGGTTCGGCCGGTCAGAGCTTTGGCGCCTTCCTGCCGCGCGGCATTACGCTCAACGTGTGCGGCGACGCCAACGATTACTTTGGCAAGGGCCTTTCGGGTGGCGAGGTGTCGGTGCGCCCCAACCCGCATGCGACCTACAAGTTCGACGAAAACATCAACGTGGGCAACGTTGCGTTCTTTGGCGCTACGAGCGGCCGTGGCTTCATCAACGGCCTGGCCGGCCAGCGCTTTGGCGTACGCAACTCCGGTGCCACCGTGGTGGTCGAGGGCTGCGGCAACCATGGCTGCGAGTACATGACGGGCGGTCTGGCGCTCATCTTGGGCGAGGTCGGACAGAACTTCGCTGCTGGCATGACGGGCGGCGTGGCTTATGTCTTTGACCAGTACGGCACGCTCGATGCCCGCGTGAACCACGAGAGCGTTGAGCTCAAGGCCCCGACTGCCGGCGAGCTGGCGCAGATTCGCGAGCTCATCCAGGAGCACGTGGACGCGACGCAGAGCCCGCGCGGCATCAAGCTGCTCTACAGCTTTGAGACGATGAGCAAGCACTTTGTGAAGGTCATTCCGACCGAGTACGAGCGTGTGCTGGCGATTGTCGCTGCGAGCGAGGCTGCCGGCAAGACACATGCGCAGGCAGAGGAACTGGCGTTTGACATTGTGACCGGTCGCGCGAGCGCCGCGGATGTCGCTCGCTTCGATATTGCGGGCGGTGCTGCTGGCGCTGCGTCTGTGGCTGCCAGCTCTGTTGCTTCGACCAAGAAGGAGGCGTAAGTGCCATGGGTAAGCCCGGTGCTTTTCTTGATATCGATCGTGTGACCCACGAGCTTCGCCCCGTGGAGGAGCGCAGCCGTGATTTCGATCCGCTGTACGTGGAGCTCGACGACGACGCACGTCGCGCCCAGGCGAGCCGCTGCATGATGTGCGGCGTGGCGTTTTGCCAGATGGGCGCGAGCTTTGGCAAGGCACGTCCGAGCGGCTGCCCGCTGCACAACTTGATTCCCGAGTGGAACGAGCTGGTGTACCGCGGCCGCTGGGATGAGGCTGCCGAGCGCCTGTCGCTCACCTCGCCCATGCCTGAGTTCACGAGCCGCGTGTGCCCGGCGCTGTGCGAGGCCGCGTGCAACCTGGGCTCGGTCGACGGCCAACCCACGACGATTCACGATAACGAGCGTGCGATCAGCGACCATGAGTGGGGAAACGGCGGCCCACGTCGCTTTGAGCCGGCAGGGGAGGACGCGCCCTCGGTCGCCGTGGTTGGTTCCGGCCCGGCTGGCCTGGTGGCAGCATGGGAGCTTGCGCGTCGCGGTGCTCGCGTGACGGTGTTTGAGCGCGACGACCGCCCCGGCGGCCTACTCATGTACGGCATTCCCAACATGAAGCTCGAGAAGTCTGTGGTCGAGCGCCGTGTAGCGCTCATGCGTGAGCTGGGCATTGTGTTTGAGCTTGGTGCCGACGTGAGCGATCCCAAGGTTACCGCCAGGCTCGACGACTTTGACGCCGTCGTGGTGGCTGCCGGCGCTCGTGCTCCGCGTGGGCTTTCGGCTACGAATGTGGATGCGCCCGGCGTGGTGTACGCTGTGGACTACCTGACGGCTTCGACCGTCTCGGTGCTCGATGGCGGTGAGCCTGCTATTGACGCACGCGGCCTGGACGTCGTGGTCATTGGCGGTGGCGATACCGGCAACGACTGCGTGGGTACCGCGGTGCGTCAGGGCGCGCGCAGCGTGCGCCAGTTTGAGTTCTTGCCGGCTGCGCCCGATAAGCGCGCGGCAGGCAACCCCTGGCCGCAGTGGCCCAACGTTAAGAAGACCGATTACGGCCAGCAGGAGGCTATCGCTGCGATGGGTGGCGAGATGCGTGCCTGGGCCGTGGATACACTCGAGGTGCTGCTGGACAAGAAGGGTGCGGCTGCGGGTCTGCGCGTGGTCGATCTGGACTGGTCGGCGGGAAAGCCCGAGCGCATCGCGGGCTCCGAGCACGAGGTGCCGGCGCAGCTGGTGCTCATCGCTTGCGGCTTTACGGGTCCGGAACACAGCGTGTTCGAAGCTGTCGGCGTGCCCGTTGCCACGGCGGGCCGCCCGCTGCCCGTGATGGCTTCCGAGGGCTCGCACCTTGCGGCCCGCGTGGATGGCGTTGCTGCGGATGCCGCGCCGGTGTATGTGGCGGGTGATGCCCGCAACGGCAGCTCGCTCGTGGTGAGTGCCATGGCCGATGCCCTGGCCTGCGCAGCCGAAGTCGCCGAGGCACTGGAACTGTAAAGTAGTCACGGAGATATTCAACAATCGAATCGGCAAGGGCTGTCCCTAACTGCCGGCACAAAAGGAACGTCCCTAAGTGCCGACAGTTAGGGACGTTCCTTTTGTGCCGGCATTCGGGGACACTCCTTGCGGATTTGCGAGCAGTTTGCGCGTTTGTCGACGTAAGGATGTTCATTTGTCGACTTCTTGGGCTGTGGTCACCTGTTGTTTCTGTGGTGGCTGCAGGCATCTGGCTCAAAAGGGCGGGTTGGCCGTCTATGTTTGCCTGCGGTTTTGTTGCGGTGCGCATTTTCGGTCAAGCTTTTCGTCAAGTGTTTGGTCAGCATCTGGTTTGCAGTCGGAGGCCTATTTTGCCCGCGCTGGTCGTGGCTGTCCACCCTCCTCGTAAGCTCAAATTGAGGTCCATCAGTTTGAGGAGGATGCCATGACTGACCACGCTTTTGACCGAGCAGAGCTGGCTGAAGCCGTCGGCAACGATATTGCCGACATGGCTCACTTTTGGATGCTGCGGAAGTTTCAATTCCTGGAGCCGGCACGCGAACAGTTCGAGATTATCGTCGACCCGTGGCTCAGCTATTGCGAGGAACCTTCTCAAAACGAAATCATGGCCTACAACATGGCGTTTACCGATTGGCTGCTCTTCGAGCGCCCCTATCGCCATGGCAAAACGCTGCTCGAGCTATATGTTGACGAGCCGCCGGCATCGCTTTCGCCTGCCTCGCTCAAGCGGCTCGAGCGGGTACGCGACACGCAGTATTTCTCGCGCTTTGGCATTTTGGACAAGAATCCTGCGTCCGGCATGGTCGTGCTGAAGGACACGCGCACCGATCATCGCTTTGATGTCTACGACCCGCATATCGTGCAGAAGGAGCATTGGAACGACGGCGCGATTGCGGTGCGCCTCGCCTGCGTCGACGATGTCTGGCTTACGGCGGGACAGCTCTACCTGTATGACATCGCGCGCCTGAACGACACGGCGGTCGACGGACCGGGTGCGGTGCATCCCGAGGATCTGCAGGACGGCTTTGACACCTCGTGCATCAGCTTCTTCTTGCGTCTGGTCCGCGACATCATGGGCGCCCAGGGGCGGTACGTAAAGTCCCTCAACATCTACGAACAGGAGTGGGAGTAGGGGATGGGTAGTTGTCGCCTGCCCTGCCTTTTGCCTTTTTGTCTCAATCTGTAACATCTACAGGCCAAAAATCGGTTTTCCTGTTACAGGTCGAGACAAAGAGGTGCAATGCTGCACGAATGTCTCGATCTGTAACGTTTGGCGGCCGCTTGTGCCCGTAACTGTTACAGGTCGAGACGTTTGTCGGCGGAGGCAACGGTGACGATGGTCCATTTGTCCGATGTGGTGGTGATGGAAGTGCCTAATACCGTTCTCAAACACAAACATACGACTCGTAACACGTTGGCGCGGAATAGGATGCTTGCCAGGCTCACGGAGGCGGCTGAACAAGGCGTGCTGCTTGTGACACACGACAATGCCGAGCTCATGTGGCTACGGCGTCATGTGGGAACCGATGATATTGCGGAGCCCGAGCCGTATTTGTTCTGTTTTCAACATGATTGGGATGCGCTGACGCCGACGGAGCGAGCGCTGCGGGCCATCAAAGGGCTTGCGGAGTTTCATCCCGATTGGGCGTTTTGGGGCTATGACGCGGCGCTTTTGTGGGGTCTGGAGGTGACGAATGATCTGCTTGGGCCACGATACCTTGTTAAGACAGGTTGCTCGGTGCCACTGAGTGCAGGATGTCGGCTGTTGCGTCCGCAGGCGGCGGGCGCACTTGAACAAGTCGACGGCGTGCAGGTGACGTCGTTTTGGCGCACGGTGGAGGATTGTCTACTGCGTGCGCCGTTCTCCTACGGGTTGGCGATTGCCGATTCTGCACTGCGGGCGAAAGGCGTATCACGTGGGGATTTGTGCGAGCGCCTCCGCGCCGATTGCGAGGGCAGGCGAGGGTATCGCAGGGCACAGGTGATTGCGTCGTATGCGGACGGGCTGTCTGAAAACGGCGGCGAGTCTCGGTTCCGAGCATTCTTTATTGCGTACGGCTTTCCGGTTCCGGAGCTGCAGGTGGAGTTTCGCGACCCGCTCGATCCGAGCCAGGTGTTTCGCGTCGACTATTTTTGGCGGCTCGAGGACGGGACGTGTGTCATCGGCGAGCTCGACGGAAAGGGGAAGTACACCTTGCAGAGCGGCGAGGGTCGGGAGTCGGTTGACCCATTCGTGGCAGAGCGTCAGCGGGAATCTCATCTGACAATGCTCGGGCATAAGGTGCTTCGGTTTACGTTTAATGAACTCAAAGGCCCGGGGAAGCTAGTCGAGAAAATGAGGCTGGCGGGTATTCCTCGGCAGGTTGAATTGGCTGAGGAGTGGAGATGCCAGTGGTATGGGCGCTGAGAGGTTTTGTCTCGATCTGTAACGTTTAGAGGTTGTTTGAGCTCGTAATTGTTACAGATCGAGACAAGCCGGTGAAACGTCGACCGAATGTCTCGATCTGTAACATCAGGGGGCCCAATAACCCTGTACCTGTTATAGATCGAGAGATTTCCCTAGTGCCGCTGGGATGGGACTGCAACGTATTCCGTCCCCCACATCCTCTCTTCCTTCCGTTAACCGATGCGTCTGCAGCAATCCAGCGGGACTAGGTGATAATGGACAAATGTTCAAGTTAATCGTGAGGGAGGAGCTCGATATGGCATCTGCCGATCGTTCCACGTTGTTTATCAATGCGACCATTCTGGATGGTTCGGAGCATATGGAGCCGCAACCCGATATGGCCGTGACTGTTGAGCGCGGCGTCATCACCTGGATGGGGCCGAGTGCTGTGGCGCAGGCGCCTGCAGGTGCCGAGGTTATCGACCTGGGTGGTGCGTATCTCATGCCCGGTCTCATCAATATGCACGTGCACCTGTGCGGTTCGGGCAAGCCTGTCTCGGCCGGCGATGCGGGAGCGCTGATGAAGAAACTCGATAATCCCGTGGGCCGTGCCATCGTCCGCCGCATCCTCAAGGGCAGTGCCCAGCAGCAGCTGGCAAGCGGCGTGACCACGGTGCGCGGCGCGGGCGACCCGCTGTTTGCCGACATTGCCGTGCGCGACGCTATCGACGCCGGCAAGTATCAGGGTCCGCGCCTGGTAGCGCCGGGAACGGGCGTCACGGTGCCGGGCGGCCATGGCGCGGGCTTGTTCGCCCAGGTGGCCAACAGCCCCGTCGAGGCAGCCGAGCAGGTGCGAGACCTGTATGCGCGCGGCGCCGACGTCATTAAGCTGTTCGTAACGGGCGGTGTGTTCGATGCGACCGAGGTGGGCGAGCCGGGCGTGCTGCGTATGCCGGTGGAGGTTGCCGCGGCGGCGTGCAAGGCGGCGCACGAGGTGGGTCTGCCGGTTATGGCTCATGTCGAGAGCACCGAGGGCGTGAAGGCCGCGCTTGAGGCCGGGGTCGACACGATCGAGCACGGTGCCCCGATGACGCCCGAGATCCTGGAGCTGTATCGCGGCGCCGCGGGCACACAGCTCGAGGGACGCGCGCCGAGCGTGACCTGCACGATCAGCCCGGCGCTGCCGTTTGTGTTGCTCGATCCGGAGAAGACCCATTCGACTGACACGCAAAAGAAGAACGGCGACATCGTGTGCTCGGGCATTATCGAGAGTGCTCGTGCGGCGCTGGAAGCTGGCGTTAAGGTGGGCCTTGGCACAGATTCGAGCTGCCCGTTCGTGACGCAGTACGACATGTGGCGTGAGGTGGCCTATTTTGCCAAGTATGTCGGCGTGAGCAACGCCTTCGCGCTGCATACGGCTACGCAGGTCAATGCCGAGCTCCTGGGGCTGGGCGGCGAGACCGGTACGATCGAGTGCGGCAAGGCCGCCGATATCCTGGTGACGCGCAAGAATCCGCTCGATGACCTGTGCGCTCTGCGTGAGCCGACGCATGTGATGTGTCGCGGTGATCTGGTACGCAAGCTCAAGGTGAAACGTATTCCCGAGGTGGACGCCGAGCTCGACACGATTATGGCCATGCCTGCAGAAGCGCTTGCCGAGGAGCTGGCCCGCGACGGCGTGGCGTAGGTGTGACAAAGGTGCAGCTCCGTTGCCGCATACAAAAAGCCGAGGTCTCAACACGAGGCCTCGGCTTTTTTATCGAACAAATACTTAAGATTTGGGACAAACAAACCTGATTAATTTGTCCCGCGTGCGGGCGCTAGGAGCGGGTTTCCATCTTGGCGTGGCACTTGGGGCAGGTGACGCGGATCTTGCCTTTGCCCTTGGGGACGGAGAGCATCTGGCCGCAGTTGGGGCACTTGAGGTATGCCGTGGTCTTGCGGCCCTTCCACATCTTCTTGGCCGTGCGTTTGGCACGCTCAAAGTCTTCCTTGCTCGTTCCAGCCGCGCGCGAGGTGCCGGCCGCTGCAGTTCCACCGCCCAAGCTGGCGACGAACTTGCCCAAGCCGGGGACGTTCGCGGTCGCGGCGACAAAGGCCTCGTTCTCCTTGCGACGTGCGTCGATGTTTTTGGACAGGCCGCGCAGCACGCCAATCACGATGACGGCGATGGCGATCCAGCTGAGCCACTGGATGCGGGCGATCGATCCGATCATCGCGATGATGATGCCAGCAAAACCCATTACGATGGTGAGCTCGTCAGCGCCATTGCGACCCTTCATAAAGTCATTCATGCAAATTGCCTTTCGTTCGATATGCTGCACGCCTTTATACCCGATTTAGAGCAAGGGGGACAGGTCAATCTGCACCAAGGTGGTGCAAACATACCTGTCCCCGATGCACCAAGAAGGTGCAAAGCAGTCCGTCCCCAATGCCCCAATTACTTGGAGAGCTTGTCGACGACGCGTTCGATCTCGGCGAGCTTGGCGGCTTTGAGGTCTTCGTCGCCCGATTCGATTGCCGAAGTCACGCAGCCCTCGATATGCGCCTTGAGCACGTCGGCGTTAATGCGCGCGAGGAGCGCCTGTGTGGCCATGAGCTGCGTGGAGATATCGACGCAATAACGGTCCTCCTCGACCATCCGCAAGATGCCGTCGATCTGGCCGCGTGCCGTCTTGAGCATGCGGGTCACCGATTTATGGTCTGCCATCATGGCGGGTCCTCGTTTCTGGTCGGGGGGGTACGTGCGGGTTGTTACGCGGCGGTCACGGACAGGGCGTGGAACTTCTCGCCGGCGCCCTCGACGGCGGCGGCGAGCTGCTCGGCGGTCACGGTGTCGGCACACTCCACCTGTACGGTCTGGGTCTCGTGATCGGCGTCGGCGTCGGTCACGCCGGCCACGTTGAGCAACGCCGTCTCGACGGTGGCGTCGCAGTGGCCGCACATAAGGCCGGAAGTCTTAATTGTGAAACGCATGGATATTCCTCTCTGTTGTGTCGGCTTTCCCAGGCACCCGACCTTGACCTTCAAGCCGTCGCTCGCGTACCAAAGTACGCGTCGCTCCTCTTTCAGGTCAATCTCTGGCACCTGGAAAACCCGTTCTAAATGGACGTAATAGTGAGCCTATTTTGCCACTTTAGGCTTAAAGGTTCGCAGGCGCAGTGCATTGCTTACGACGCAGACGCTCGACAGGCTCATCGCCGCGGCGCCAAACATCGGTGAGAGTTGCCAACCGGTGAGGGGGAAGAACACGCCCGCGGCGAGCGGAATACCGATGCCGTTGTAGAACAGCGCCCAGAATAGGTCCTGCTTGATGTTGCGAATCGTGGCGCGCGACAGCTCAATGGCGCGGGCGACGTCCATGAGGTCGCTGCGCATGAGCACCACATCTGCCCCTTCTTTGGCGATGTCGGCGCCGGTGCCGATGGCAAGGCCCACGTCGGCGCGCGCCAGGGCGGGGGAGTCGTTGATGCCGTCGCCCACCATGGCGACCTTGCCGCCCGCATCCTGCAGCTCGCGGACGTGGCGCTCCTTGTCGGCGGGGAGGACGTCGGCGATGACCTGCTTGCTGTTCAGTCCCACGCGGCGGGCGATTGCTTCGGCCGTCACACGGTTATCGCCGGTGAGCATGCGCACGTCGACGCCGAGCGAACGCAGCGCGGCGATGGCCTCGGCGCTCGTCTCTTTGACCTCGTCAGCCACGGCGATGGTACCGACAAGCTCGCTGTTCTTGGCAAAGAACAGCGGTGTCTTGCCTTCGGCGGCGAGCTGTTCGGCAAGGCCCGCGGGCACGGTAACGCCCAGCTCGTCCATCAGACGCACGTTGCCGGCTGCGATGACATTTTGTCCCTCGCGCGCCGTAACGCCACGACCGGGCACGGCGGCAAAGTCCTCGACCATGCGCGCGACAATTCCGCGCGCCTCGCACTCGGCCATAATCGCCTCGGCCAGCGGGTGCTCGCTTGAGCGCTCCAACGCGGCGGCCAGCTTGAGCAGCGCCTTTTCGCTCATGGCGCGCGAGCCGTCAGCACGCGTGGCTACCACGATATCGGTCACGGCAGGCTTGCCGCGGGTGACCGTGCCCGTCTTATCGAGCACCACCGTGCCCACGCTGCGCAGATTCTCCAGCGCTTCGGCGCTCTTAAACAGAATGCCCATCTCGGCGCCCTTGCCGGTGCCCACCATAATGGCGACGGGCGTGGCTAGGCCGAGTGCACACGGACAGCTGATCACCAGCACAGCGACGGCGGAGGTGAGCGCTTCGTTGACGCTTCCGGTCAGTGTCATCCACGCCAAGAAGGTCACGGCCGAGATCACGAACACCACGGGCACGAACACGCCGGCGACCTTGTCGGCCATGCGGGCGATGGGCGCCTTGGTGGCGTTGGCGTCCTCGACAAGCTTGATGATCTTGGCGAGCGATGTCTCGGCACCCACACGCGTGGCGCGGAAGGTAAACGAGCCGGTGCGGTTGACGGTGGCGGCGTTGACGGTGTCACCGGCGGTCTTTTCCACGGGGATGGACTCGCCGGTGAGCGCACTCTCGTCCACGGCCGACGCGCCCTCGAGTACCACGCCGTCGACGGGGATAGACTCGCCGGGGCGCACGCGCAGGACCTGGCCGGGAAGGATACTGTCGACGTTCACCGTGGTCTCGGTGCTGTCATCGGCAACGACGGTCGCGGTCTTGGGCGCCAAGTCGATGAGCGCCTCGATGGCGCCGCCGGTCTTGGACTTGCTGCGCGTCTCGAGGTATTTGCCCACGGTGACGAGCGACAGAATCGTGCCCGCGCTCTCAAAATAGAGGTTGTCCATGCCCGTCATCATGGCCTCGTGGATTTGCCCGGCGGCCAGCTGGTCGGCCATGATAAACATGGCATAGAACGACCAGGCGACGGAAGCGGTGGCGCCTACGGCAATAAGGGCGTCCATGGTGGGCGCGCCGTGCGCGAGCGATTTAAACCCGTTGATAAAGTACGCGTCGTTGACATAGACGATGGGGATGAGCAGGACGAGCTCGGTGAGGGCGAGCGTCATGCTGTGGGTATGGTCGGTGAAGACGCCGGGCAGCGGCCAGCCAAGCATGTGCCCCATGCCTATGTAGAACAGCGGGATGAGGAATACGATTGAGACGATGAGACGAGTGCGCATGGCAGAGGCGGCGGCCTCCAGTTTTTTGGTGGGCGACTCCATATGGGCGGCGCCGGACCTGGCTTGCGTGCTGCCGTTTGAGCCGGCGGCACCGGTGCTCACATCGACGGGCGAGGCCGAGTAGCCCGCGCGGTCGACGGCGGTGCAGATATCGTCGGGGGAGACCTGCGCGGGGTCGTAGTCCACCAGCATAGAGCCGGCGAGCAGATTGACCGCGACGCTCTCGACGCCGTCGAGCTTGCTCACGGCACGGTCCACGTGCGCCTGACAGGCGGCGCATGTCATGCCGCCCACGTCGAACTTATCTTGAGCCATGGCTTCTCCTTTCTGTAGTTCGGTATTGGAATTGTTAACCTGCCGATACTATACACCCATACCCCCTGGGGGTGTCCAGTAATAGTTGGAATGTATGACTTTTCATTACAGATGAGGGTGGCTGCTCAATCGGTGGCCGTCTCTGCCAAACATCTCAATCTGTAACGTCTGGACCGGTTTTTGAACCATAGCTGTTACAGATTTAGACAAACATTTCAACCGAAAACTAACGTCTCGATCTGTAACAACTAGACCCCGTTTTACCGAGTATTTGTTACAGATCAAGACAAACAGTTGACAGGAAACTCAATGTCTTAATCTGTAACATCTAGACTGGTTTTTTGGGTTCTAACTGTTACAGATCGAGACAGACTGTCCGCGGTCAACTCAAATGTCTTGATCTGTAACATCTAGAGAGGTTTTTAACCCCTTACTGTTACAGATTGAGATGTTGTCTCGCGGGGCGGGGGTTTGTCTCGATCTGTAACATCTAGACCTGTATCTGCCGAGCTAGTGTTACAGATCGAGACAATTGCCG
>DXMB01000003.1:48563-64508 GCA_019414425.1 Collinsella sp. | reverse complement strand
CCGCACTTGTTGGCATCGCCCAGCACGTGAGTGGCAACACCGGCTGCAGCCAGGTCGTCGGCCAGCTTGGTATTGGGACGATAGCCCATGGCAAGCACCAGCGTATCGGCACCGGTGATGGTGTGGACCTCGCCGTCCTTCTCGTAGCTGATGGTGTCCTCGGTGATCTCGGTCACCTTGGCCTCGGTCAGCACGTGGACGCCCTTGGAGAGCATGCGCGTGATGAGCACCGCGCGGCCGGCGCCGCCCTCGTTGGCGGCGAGCGTCTTAGTCATCTCGATAACGGTGACATCGCGATTGGCCGGCGACAGGTCGTTGACCAGCGGGGCCAGGTAATCTGCCGTCTCGCAACCGACGGTGCCGCCGCCCACGATGACGATCTTCTTGCCCGGGAAAGCCTTGCCACCCAGCAGGTCGTCAGCCGTCATAACCTGCTTAAAGCCCTGCATGAAGGCCGGAGCGATGGGCTCGGCGCCATAAGCCAGGACGACCTCGTAGCCGGCGTAGTCACGCTGAATGTCCTCGGCAGTAAGCTCGGTGCCAAATACGCACTTCACGCCGGCCTCGGCCAGGCGACGGTACTGATACTTAATCACGCGGGTGAGCTCCTGCTTTGCCGGCGGAACGGCTGCGATGCGCATCTCGCCGCCCGGCTCATCCTGCTTATCCACGAGCACCACGTTGTGACCGCGCTTGGCGGCAATGAACGCCGCCTCCATGCCCGCAGGACCAGCGCCCACAACGAGCACGTTCTTAGCCTCGGCGGCAGGCTCGTAGCCGGCCTCGTCGCGCTCAACATCGGGATTGACGGTGCAGGAGATGCGCTTGCCAAACATAATGCCGTTCAGGCAGCGCAGGCAGCCGATGCAGGGGCGGATGTCGTCGGCGTTGCCGGCAGCGGCCTTATTGCAGAACTCGGCATCGCACAGATTGGCGCGGCCCATCATGCAGATGTCGGCAGCGCCGTCCTCGATCAGCTCCTCGGCGATCCAGGCCTCGTTGATGCGGCCGACAGTGGCGACGGGAATGTTGACGTGCTTTTTGATCTCGCGCGAGCAGGCGGCATGCGAGGCCTGCTGGGTACCGGCGGCGGGAATCGCGGAGCCGCGCTTGATGGTGGTACCGCCCGACACGTGAATCATGTCGACGCCGGCCTTCTCCAGACGACGCGAGACGTAGATCATGTCGTTGAGGGTCAGGCCGCCATCGGTGTACTCATCGCCCGAAATGCGGACGTCGATGATAAAGTCCTTGCCGCAGCGCTCTCGAATCTCGGCGATGACCTCGAGCAAGAAGCGCATGCGGGCGTCGAGCGAGCCGCCGTACTCGTCGGTGCGCTTGTTGTAGAGCGGAGTCAAAAAGCCGCCGAGCATACCGTGGGCGTGCGCCGCATGGACCTCGACGCCATCGACGCCAGCCTTCTGCATACGCACGGCAGCGTCGCCAAACTGATGCGTGAGCTCGTGAATCTCGTCGACCGTGATGGGGCGCGGTGCCTCGCGGGCATAGGACGGTCCCACGAAGGACGGAGCGATCAGGCGCGGCGTGCCCGGAATGTTAAAGGCCATGTAGGCGGGGTGGAAGAGCTGCGGCATGATCTTGCAGCCATACTCGTGGACGGCCGCGGCGAGCTTTTCCCAGCCGGGGATGAACGTGTCGTCGTAGCAGCACATGTCGCCCGGCAGATAGGTATAGGTGGGCTCGACCGTCACGACCTCGGTGATGATCAGGCCAACGCCGCCCTTGGCGCGGGCACGGTAATGATCGACCAAATCGTCGGTCACATAGCCATGATCGGCCAGGTTGGTGGACACCGGCGGCATAAAGACGCGGTTCTTGACCTCGGTCGTACCGACCTTGATCGGGCTAAAGAGCATCGGGTAGGCGGATGACTCCATACAGGCTTCCTTTCGTTTAAGCCGCTCGGCGGCAGTTGCTAACGTACCTATCGTATCAGTATCCGCCGCATTCGCACTCGCTCGCACTCCCCACCTTCAATCCCGACCCTCACAAAAAAGTTGCGGTGGAATACGGAGTAGATGAGGCTTTTGACAGGCAAAGCAGTCCGTATTCCACCGCAACTGATGGGCGGGGTGGAATTGAGGGCCCAGATAGTCAGTCACGCCCTCATCCGCCACTCCCTCACCTACAGCGCGCCGTCCAGCATAAGGTTCACCTTGAGCACATTGACCGTGGGCTCGCCGAACATGCCGAGGAAACGGCCCTTGGTGCACGCGGCGATGATGTCGCGCACCTCGTCCTCACTTTTGCCCGTGGCCTTGGCAAGGCGCGGGACCTGGTACTCGGCGGCATCCGGAGAGATCTCCGGGTCGAGGCCGGACCCCGAACACGTCACCAAGTCGACGGGTACAGCGTCCATATCGGCATCGGGGTTGGCGGCGCGGATCTTCTTCGCGCGCGCATCTATCAGCTGCCGATACTCCTCACTCGCCGGGGACAGGTTGGACGGGGCACCATACGCCATGAGCTCGCCGCCTTCGCCTTCGACGATTGACACGTTCTGGATACGACCCCACATGTGGGCTTCGTCATCGAAGTTCTGGCCGATGAGCTCGGAACCCACAACCTTGCCGTCGACCGTAATGAGTGAACCGTTCGCCTGATACGGGAACGCAACCTGGGCGATGCCGGTCACGACGAGCGTATAGCCCAGGCCGCAGACAACGGTAAACAGCGCGAACACGCCCAGTGCGCGCGATGCAACACCTTTGAACATACAAACCTCCACTTACATAATGCCGCAGAACGCGAGCAGCATGTCGATGAGCTTGATGAATACGAACGGGGCAACGATGCCGCCCAGACCCCACACGAGCAGGTTGTGGGTCAACAGCTGGCCGGACGGAACCTCGCGGTACTTGACGCCCTTGAGGGCCGCCGGAATTAGCGCGACGATAACGAGCGCGTTATAGATGATGGCCGAAAGAACCGCGGACAGCGGGCTTGCCAGACCGAGGATGTTGAGCGCGCCCAGTCCCGGATAAATCGGAGAGAACAGCGCCGGGATGATGGCGAAGTACTTCGCCATGTCGTTGGCCACCGAGAAGGTCGTGAGCGAACCGCGGGTCATGAGCAGCTGCTTGCCGATACGCACGACCTCGATGAGCTTGGTGGGGCTGGAGTCGAGGTCGACCATGTTGCCGGCCTCCTTGGCAGCCTGGGTGCCCGTGTTCATGGCCACGGCGACGTCGGCCTGGGCCAGAGCGGGCGCGTCGTTGGTGCCGTCGCCGGTCATGGCGACCAGGTGGCCCTCACGCTGGAACTCGCGGATCTTCTCGAGCTTGCCTTCAGGGGTGGCCTCGGCCAGGAAGTCATCAACACCGGCCTCGGCGGCGATTGCCGCGGCGGTGAGCGGGTTGTCGCCCGTCACCATGATGGTCTTGATGCCCATCTTGCGCAGGTCGGCGAACTTCTCCTTAACGCCGGACTTGATGATGTCCTTGAGGTACACAACGCCCAGCACGCGGCAGTTCTTGGTCACGACCAGCGGGGTGCCGCCGGCCTTGGCGATGCGTTCGACGGCCTCGTCGCACTCCTTTGAGAACACGCCGCCGGCTGCCTCCACATAGGTGCGCACGGAATCGGCAGCGCCCTTGCGGATCTCATTGCCCTCGTAGTTCACGCCGGACATACGTGTTGCCGCGGTGAACGGGATGAACTCCATACCCTTATCCTCGAGTGTGCGGCCGCGCAGACCGAACTGCTCCTTGGCGAGGACGACGATGGAGCGGCCCTCGGGGGTCTCGTCGGCCAGCGAGGAAAGCTGGGCGGCATCGGCCAGCTCCGCGGGATCGATGCCGTCGACCGGGATGAACTCGGCGGCTTGGCGGTTACCCAGGGTGATGGTGCCGGTCTTGTCGAGCATGAGGATGTCGACGTCGCCGGCGGCCTCGATGGCGCGGCCGGACATGGCCAGCACGTTGGCCTCGTTCAGACGGCTCATGCCGGCGATGCCGATGGCGGAAAGAAGGGCGCCGATGGTAGTGGGAGCCAGGCACACGAGCAGCGCCACGAGCGTGGTCACGGCCGTGGGGTTGTCCATGTCGTTAAGACCGACCGAGAAGCAGGAGTAACAATACAGGGCCAGCGTGACCAGGATAAAGACGATGGAGAGGGCCACCAGGAAGATCTCCAGAGCGATCTCGTTAGGGGTCTTCTTGCGCGCGGCACCCTCGACCATCGCGATCATCTTGTCCAGGAAGCTCTGGCCGGGCTCACTGGAGATCTTGACGATGATCCAGTCGGACAGCACCGTGGTACCGCCGGTAACGGCAGAGCGGTCGCCGCCGGCCTCGCGGACCACGGGGGCGGACTCGCCGGTGATGGCGGACTCGTCAACGGAAGCAGCGCCCTCGATGACGTCGCCGTCGCCGGGAATCTGCTCGCCGGCGCGTACGATCACCAGGTCGCCGCGCGTGAGCTCGGTGCCGGGAACGACGGTGAAGTGCTCCTTGTCCTCAACGGACTCGATGCGATGGGCCTCGACATCCTTCTTGGCCGCACGCAGGGAATCGGCCTGAGCCTTACCGCGGCCCTCGGCAAGCGCCTCGGCGAAGTTCGAGAACAGGTCGGTGAGCCACAGGATGACCGCGATGGCGACCACATAGTAGGTGGGCACACCCGCGTCCTGCACACCGAAGATGGAAGCGACGGCCAGGACGGAGGTCATGACGGCGGAAAGCCACACCAGGAACATGACCGGGTTTTGAATCTGGACGCGAGGATCCAGCTTGGCAAACGAGTCGCGGACCGCGCGGCCCATCATGTCTTTTTGCATAGCCATAAATCTGCGCCCTCCTTTACGCAATCATCTGGAAGAACTCGGCAACGGGGCCAAGCGCCAGGGCCGGGAAGAAGCTCAGGGCACCGATCAGCAGAACGATGAACACGAGCAGGAATACGAACATGCCGTTGGTGGTAGACAGGGTACCGGCGCTCTCGGCGACCTTACCCTTCTTGGCCAGCGAGCCGGCGATAGTCAGCGTACCGATGATGGGCATGAAGCGTGCGAACAGCATCTCGAGGCCGAGCATGACGTTGATCCAGGGAATGTTGCAGTTCATGCCTGCAAACGCCGAGCCGTTGTTGCCGCCGCATGAGGTGAAGGCATACAGCACCTCGGAGAAGCCGTGCGCGCCACCATTGTTGAGCTGGTCGGCAAGACCGGGCACCATGCAGGCGATGGCCGAGCACACCAGAATGGCAAACGGAGTTGCCAGGCACAGGACAACTGCCCAGCGCATCTCGCCCGGCTCGATCTTCTTGCCCAGGAACTCGGGTGTGCGTCCGACCATGAGGCCGGCGATGAACACTGTGAGGATGGCGAAGCCGATCATGCCGTACAGGCCGCAGCCCACGCCGCCGAAGACGACCTCGCCCAGAGCCATCTGGAGCATCTGGACAAACCCGCCGAGCGGGGTGTAGGAGTCGTGCATGGAGTTAACCGAGCCGTTGGAAGCAGCCGTCGTGAAAGCGGACCAGGTGGAAGAGGAGGCGATACCGAAGCGGCTCTCCTTGCCCTCCATGTTGCCGCCGGCCTGGCCGTCGGTCATCTCGATATTGACCGCTCCGCCATCGGCCAGCTGCGGGGTGCCCGCATGCTCGTTGACGGCGATGATGCCGGTGAAGATCACCAGCAGGATGAACATGGCGGCAAAGATGGCCTTGCCCTGCTTGGTGTTCTTGACGCCGATACCGAAGGCGAAGCAACAGGCGGCCGGGATCAGCAGCAGGCTGGTCATCTCGATGATGTTGGTGAAGGCACTGGGGTTCTCATACGGATGGGCGGAGTTCACGCCGAAGAAGCCGCCGCCGTTGGTGCCGGACTGCTTGATGGCGACCTGAGGAGCCGCGGGACCCTGGGGCAGGAACTGCTCGGTGACCACGCGCGCGCCCTCGACAACCTTGCCGTCGACCTTGACCGTGTCGCCCTCAATCTGGGCGCCGTCGATGACGCTCCAGCCGCCGTCTGCATTAGGCTGAACAGCGACGGGTTCTACGAGCTCAGCCTTCTGAGCCGGCTGGAAGTTGGAGATGACGCCACCGGCAGCCAGGCAGATGCCGAACACGAGGTTCAGCGGGATGAGCACATACAGGACGGTGCGGGTGAGGTCGACCCAGAAGGAACCCAGACCCTGCTCCTTGACCTGACGGAAGCCGCGGATCAGCGCGAACATGACCGCGATACCGGTGCCAGCGGAAACGAAGTTCTGCACAGTGAGACCCATGAACTGCACAAGGTAAGACAGGGTGGTCTCACCGGAGTAGGACTGCCAGTTGGTGTTGGTTATGAAGGAAGCAGCCGTATTGAACGACAGGTCCCATGACACACCCGGCAGGTGCTGGGGATTGCCTGGCAAGAAGGACTGAAGCGCCTGGAGTGCCACAAGAGTCACGAGGCCGATCCCCGAAAAGACCAGCACGCTCGCCAGATAGCGCCTACACCCCATCTGTTCTGCCGCGTCGATGCGAAGCAGACGATAGACGCCACGCTCCACAGGAGCAATCACAGGCGACAGGAACGTATGCTCACCATCCATGATATGGGCCATGAACCGACCGAGCGGAACGGCCAGGACGACGAGTACGGCAAAGTACAAGATGTACTGAATCGCAGCGTCCATAGTTTACGAATCACTCCTCATCAGAATGTAGATGTAATAGATAAGAAGTCCAATGCAGACGACTCCGATGATGGGAATGAGGATGTCCATTTACCGCCCCTTTCACACGCGGTCCGATGTCTCGGACGCCTGCCCTCGCAAGCGTCTGGGGACAGTAAACGCTTCTAGGGATTAAAGAGGCGTGAGGGCCGGGGCTCACGTCCTTAAGATGCCGTAAAGATGCAGGTAGAAAGCACTATTGCAGCTGCAGTGCGCCTATACTCGACCTCGCGAGCATACAGTGGTGTCTTCACCGCGTATGCACGCATGGACAACGCTTCAGAAAGGCTACGCTATGCAGCGCGACGCATCGGACACTCGCGTCAATCCAGACCTCATCCTCAAGGCAATTGAGAAAGACGAGGTCGCCGATGACACTCGAACCAGCCGGGGACACCTCAAGATTTTCTTTGGCTACGCTGCTGGCACAGGCAAAACCTATGCGATGCTTCAAGCCGCCCACGCCGCCAAGCGGCGAGGTGTCGACGTCGTCGCGGGATACATCGAGCCGCACGAACGTCCGGCAACTGCCCATCTTGCACAAGGGCTTGAGAACGTGCCCTGTAAACTCATCGAGCACAACGGCATTGCGCTCAGCGAGTTCGATCTAGATGCGGCTATCGAACGCGCCCCTCAGCTCATCCTTGTCGACGAGCTCGCCCATACAAATGCGCCGGGGTCTCGCCACGACAAACGCTATCAAGACGTCGAGGAACTTCTACATGCGGGCATCGACGTCTATACGACCGTGAACGTTCAGCATATCGAGAGCCTAAACGACATGGTTGCATCCATCACCGGCGTTGTCGTGAGCGAACGAATCCCCGACCGTATCTTCGATGATGCCGACCAGGTCGAGCTCGTCGACATAGAGCCCGAAGACCTACTTGAGCGCCTTCGCGCCGGTCTCGTCTACCGTCCCGCACAAGCCGACCGAGCGCAACAGCATTTTTTTACCGTTGAGAACCTCACCGCACTCCGAGAAATCGCGCTGCGCCGCTGCGCCGATCGCACCGGCCACCTCACAGACGCCGCACGCGTGCTGGGAAACCGTGACTACTACACCAGGGAGCGTATCTTAGTCTGCGTCTCCCCGGCGCCGACCAATCCCCGCATCGTCCGTGCCGCCGCACGCATGGCGAAAGCGTTTCGCAGCGAGCTCGTCGCCCTGTTCGTAGAGAGCCCGCGCACGCAAGCCATGAGCGATGATGAGCGCGCCAAGCTTGCAGCCAATATCGCCCTAGCCGAGCAGCTCGGAGCACATATGGAAACCGTCTATGGCGACGACGTCGCGTTTCAGATCTCCGAGTTCGCGCGCCTGTCGGGTATTTCGAAGATCGTCATGGGACGCACGGGCGAGCACAGCAGCGTCCGTCAGGCCCTCTTTGGCCGCAAATCTCTCGTAGAACAGCTCATAGCATTCGCCCCGAATCTCGACATTTACATCATTCCAGACCAGTCGACTCCGCCCTCCCGGCCCAAAGGACGCCGGCATGCGCTCGCCCTGCAGCCGCCCAGCAGCCGAAACGTGCTTCGCACGCTGGCCCTCTCTCTTGTCGCCACGGCGATCGGCACGGCTTTCCGCCATCTGGGATTTGCCGATTCCAGCATCATATCCCTCTATATCCTCACGGCCCTGCTGACCGCCGTCACCACGACGGGGCGTATCTGCACGATCGTATCGAGCGTGCTCTCTGTAGTGCTTTACAACTTCTGCTTCGTCACGCCTCTGTTTTCGCTCGCCAGCTACGACCGAAGCTATCTGGTCACGTTCGGCATCATGTTCGCTACCGCTATGGTCGCCGGCGAGTTAACTGCGCGCATCGCCGACAACGCCCGTACCTCCGCCGAGAACGCATTCAAAACGCGTGTACTCCTCGAAACGAACCAGCTCTTGCAGCAAGCCCATAGCGCGGAGGAGTGCGCCCGCGTCGCCATGAACCAACTCGTCAAACTGCTAAAACTCGACGTGGTCTTCTACCCCGCCGAACACGGCACGCTCGGCAAGGCGCTCTATGAGTCCGGTGGCACCGAAAACCGATCCGCGTCGCTGCTCACCGACTACGAGCGCGCCGTTGCAACCTGGACCTTCACCAACAACAAGCGCGCGGGCGCAAGCACGCGGACCCTGCCTGAGGCGCGCTGTCTCTACCTCGCGGTTCGCACCGGCGACAAGGTATTCGGTGTCATCGGCATCGCCCTGGAGGGGCGCGAGACCGAAGCCTTCGAGCATTCGATCGTCCTATCTATCGTAGGTGAATGCGCCTTGGCGCTCGAAAGTGACCGAGCGGCGCAAGAGCGCGAAGAGGCTGCGGTCTTGGCGAAAAACGAGCAGCTGCGCGCCAACCTTTTGCGCTCCATCGGCCACGATTTGAGGACACCCCTCACGGCTATATCCGGATCTGCGGCAATCCTTCGGAAGAGCGACGAGAGGCTCAGCCTCGAACAACGCTGCGATCTTGCCGATGCCATCTACGATGACTCCCTCTGGCTTATCGATACCGTGGAGAACCTCCTCGCCATCACACGCGTCGAGGACGGCACCATTCGCCTCAACCTCACATCCGAGCTCATCGACGAGGTCATCGAGGCCGCCCTCAGCCATGTCGCCCAAGCATCGCATGGACATGCCGTCACCATCGAGCACACTGACGACATCCTGCTGGTACGCGTCGACGTCCATCTCATCATGCAGGTGCTTACGAATCTCATCATGAACGCCTTCAAATACACGCCCGAGGACTCGACTGTCACCGTCAGCGCACGTCGCGAGGGCGCGTTCGTCGTGGTGGACGTCGCAGACGATGGGCCGGGTGTGGCAGACTGCGACAAGCCTCATATCTTTGAGCGCTTCTTTACCTCAGGCAATACGCGGCCCGTGGATTCGCGTCGAAGCATCGGCCTTGGGCTGTCGCTCTGCCGCTCCATCGTGGAGGCACATGGCGGCGTCATCGAAGTTCGCGACAACCACCCCCATGGGGCCGTCTTCCGTTTTACCCTGCCCGCTGAGGAGATCGAGATTCATGAATAATGCCGCTAAGCCACGCATCCTCCTGGTCGAAGATGACCTGACCGTTCAAAACCTCGTTTCGACCGCGCTTGACCTCCACGGCTATGTCGTGAGCAAGGTTTGCAACGGCCAGGCCGCCATCATGGATGCGGTGTCGCACGGCCCCAGCCTCATCATGCTCGACCTCGGCCTTCCCGACATTGACGGTATCGAGGTCATCACGAAGATCCGAAGCTGGTCGGCAGTCCCCATTATCGTCATTTCGGCGCGCACCGAAGATTCCGACAAGATTGCAGCACTTGACGCAGGGGCAGACGACTACCTCACCAAGCCCTTTTCTGTGGATGAGTTGCTCGCGCGCGTCCGCGCGAATTTGAGGCGCTCCTCGATGGCGTCGAGCGAGTCGACAGAAGCGAGCACGTTCGACAACGGTCCGCTGCATATCGACTACGCCGCGGGATACGCGACGAAAGACGGACGCGAGCTCTCGCTCACCCCAACCGAGTACAAATTGCTCGTCCTTCTGGCGAAAAACGTCGACAAGGTGCTCACCCACACCTTCATCACCCGCGAGATATGGGGCACGAGCTGGGACAGCGATCTGGCGAGCCTGCGCGTGTTCATGCGCACCCTGCGCAAGAAGATCGAGGCAGACCCCTCTCATCCCAAGATGATTCAGACGCACATGGGTGTCGGGTACCGCATGCAGCGTCTCTAGCCCACCCCACAAAAAGTTGCGGTGGAATACGGAGTAGATAAGGCCTTTGACAGCCAAAACAGTCCGTATTTCACCGCAACTGATGGGCGGGATGGAGTTAGAGGCCCAGGTAGGCAATCATGCCTTCGACGGCGAGCTTGGCACCGGCAACGGCGTGGACCACGGTGAGCGGGCCGTTGACCACGTCGCCGGCGGCAAAGACGCCAGGCACGGTAGTCATGCCATACTCGTCGACCGAAAGCAGGCCGCGATGGTCGGTCTCCAGACCGCCCGTTGTAAGCACGAGCTTGTCCTTGGGCACTTGAGACGCCGCAATCACAACCGTGTCGGCGGACACGTGGTCGAGTTCTTCCTCGTAGCCCACCACGTTGTTGTCCTCGTCAAAGATAGCCGTCTCGAACACCGGACCGTTGTCGTCGATGGCGCAGATCGCCTTGCCGCACACAATCTCGGCACCGTCAAGCTCGGTCAGCTCCACCTCGTCATCGATGGCAGAGATATGGCGCGATCGGGCGTACACGGTAACCTTGCGAGCACCCGAGCGCAGGGCCGTGCGGGCAACATCCATGGCCACATTGCCGGCGCCGATAACCGCCACGTTCTGCCCGATCGCCACGCTCGTGGGGTCAACGAGGTAGTCGATGCCAAACAGCACGTTGCCGCGCGACTCGCCGGGAATACCCAGCTTTCGAGCTCGCCAGGTACCAGTACCGACAAAGACCGCATCGTAGCCGTCGCGCAGCAGGTCGTCGATGTGGAGCGCACCGCCGATGGTGGTCGAGGGGCGAACGCGCACGCCGAGCGAGCACATCACGTGGCGGTACTTTTGCACGAGCGAGCGCGGCAGACGGAACTCGGGGATACCGTACTCCAGCACGCCGCCGATCTCGGGCCGCTGCTCAAAAACAGTGACGGCGCAACCCAGCTGCGCCATCTTAATGGCCACAGTCATGCCGGCGGGGCCGGAGCCGACCACGGCGACCTGCTTGCCGCGCGACGGCGCGGGTCTCCACTCTTTGCGGTCCAAATACGCCGTGGAGATATAGTTCTCGATGCTCGAAAAATGCACGGGCGCGCCCTTGCGGCCCTGAATGCAAGCGCCCTCGCACTGGCCCGAATGATTGCACACCATGGAGCAGACCGCGCTCATGGGATTGTTCTGGAACAGTAGCTCGCCCGCCTCTTGCAGACGGCGCTGCTTAAAGAGGTCGATAACCTGCGGAATGGGCGTCTGCACCGGACAGCCCTTTATTTGACAGAACGCCTTTTTGCAGCCCAGACAGCGATTTGCTTCCTCAACGATGTGGATAGCCACGCAATTCCCCTCTATCGACCTGGACTAAATCGGCTTCTTAAACCAATTTGCCCGAATTTATAACCATAGATACGTCAACAGTGCGGAAAAGGGCACCGAAAAGCATCTCACAAACGCGCAGTAGCAACCCTTCCCTCGCACGGAGCTACCGTGCAGCCCCGTCATCGAGATCAAAAGATTCGCCACCCCTACGAATGGCGAATCTCTCTACAGGCAGACGCCGTCTTTCCAGATACTGATCTCGTGGCAGCCGCGGCGCTCGGCACTCGTTAGCTTACCGCTCGCTGTATCCAGTACCAGCTGATACAGGTCGCGGGCAGCCTCGTCGAGCGTGCGTTCGCCTGTGGCAATCACGCCGGCGTTAAAGTCCATCCAGTTGGCCTTGTGGTCGCACAGACGCTGATTGGTGAACACCTTGAGGGTGGGCGCCGGTGCACCAAACGGCGTGCCGCGTCCAGTCGAGAACAGAATCACGTGACAGCCAGCAGCCGTCAACGCCGTGGTGGATACCATGTCGTTGCCCGGGCCGCACAGCATGTTCAGGCCATGCTTGGTGACCTGACCGGCATACGGCAGCACGTCGACGATGGGTGCGGAGCCGCCCTTTTGCACGCAGCCGCAACTCTTGTCCTCGAGCGTGGTAATACCGCCGTCCTTGTTACCGGGACTCGGGTTCTCGTAGACGACCTCGCCATGGCTAATAAAGTAATCCTTAAAGCCGTTGAGCATGTCGGAGGCGGCGTTAAACACCTGCTCGTCCTCGCAGCGATCGAGCAGAATGCTCTCGGCGCCAAACATCTCGGGGACCTCGGTGAGCACCGACGTGCCACCGCGGGCGACGAGCATATCGCTCACGCGACCGATCGTGGGGTTGGCGGTAATGCCCGAAAGACCGTCAGAGCCACCGCACTTAAGGCCAATGACCAGCTCGGAGGCCGGAATGGGCTCACGCTTGGCCTGCTTGGCCAGGTCGGCCAGCTCAGACAGAATCTTGTGGCCTTCGACCTGCTCGTCGGCAACATCTTGGCAGGTAAGGAAGCGAACGCGCTCGTGATCGTACTCGCCCAGCTCGTCGAGCACCTGCTGATGCGTGCAGTTCTCGCAGCCGAGCGACAGGAACAGCACGCCCGCAGCGTTTGCGTGACGCGAGAGCGCTACCAGCAGGCGACGGGTCTGGGCATGGTCGGCGCCGGTCTGCGAGCAGCCAAACGGATGCGGAAAGTAATAGACGCCCTCCAGCGAACCCTCGACCAGATCCTGAGCCTGCTCGCACATGGCACGTGCGACCTCGTTGACGCAGCCGACCGTGGGGATGATCCACAGCTCGTTGCGCGTGGCGGCGCGGCCGTCGGCGCGACGGAAGCCCATAAAGGTCTCGGGCTCAACCGGCTCAACGACCGGATGCGTCGGATTGTAAACGTACTCGACCTCGCCCGAAAGGTTGGTCTTGACGTTATGCGTATGAAGCCACTGACCGGGCTGGATGTCGCCCGTCACATGGCCGATAGGAAGACCGTACTTGACAACGTTCTCCCCCGCCGCAATGGCACGCACGGCCATCTTGTGGCCCTGCGGAATATCCTCCGCGGCAGCGACCTCGCCCACCCCGGGAACCGCGACGGCGGTGCCCTTGGCAAGCGGCGACAGCGCGACGATCACGTTATCGGCCGGATTGATCTGGATAGTGTTCATTACAAATGGTCCTAACCCTACAGGTTGAGCAGAAGTCGAGGCGCGGGCAAGCCGTCTGGCGCCCGCACCGGGAATTTACGCTTGAGCGTTGGCGAAGGCCTGCTTGGCGCCCTCGACACGCACGACGGTGAGCGCGTTGACGACAAACTCCTCGAGACCGGTGATCTGCGTAAGGTCCTCGCCCCACATCTGCTCATTGGTGAGCACGTCGTGCACCAGCTCGGTATCGTCTGCACCGGCGTGGGCGGCGTAGAAATCGAGCACGAAGGCATCGTCCTGAGCGGTGTACTCGGTGCCGTCGGCGCGGCGCAGGTGCAGGCCATCGCCCTCGCGAGCAACGAGCTCCTGAGTATAGAAGGCAATGAGCGTAGCGAGGCTCGTCGCCAGGCACTTGGGCAGGTTGCCGGTCTCGGCAACATAGTCCTTGAGCGTGGGCAGGTCGCGAGCACGCCATTTGGCCGTGGAGTTGAGGCAAATGGAGAGCAGCGCGTGGTCGATAAACGGGTTGTCGAAGCGGTTCTCGACGGCGGCAGCAAAGGCCTTGCAGTCCTCGACGTCCAGGTCGGCGGCAAGCGTCGGGATGACCTCATCGTAGAGCATGGTGTTCATGAAGCCGCGGACGGTCTCGTCGTGCATGCAATCGCGCACGATGTCAAAGCCGGCAACCCAGGAGCCCGGGACGAAGGCGGTGTGGGCGCCATTGAGGATGCGAACCTTGCGCTTCTTGTACGGGGTGACATCGGGGGTAACAAAGACACCCGGCAGGCCGGCCTTCACGAAGGGGAGCTTCTCGGCAAGCGACTCGTCGCCCTGGATGCCCCACATCTGGAAGGGCTCGCGCACGGCCAGGAAGGGATCCTCGTAGCCCAGGCGCTCGGCCACGGCAGCGGCCTCCTTGGGGTCGCGGATGCGGCCGGGGACGATAGTGTCGACAAGCGTGGTGCAGACGGTGCAGTCGTTGGCCATCCACTGCGAGAACTCGTCCTCCCAGCCCCAGTCGCTCACGTACTGGTTCATGATGCGCAGCAGCTCCTCGCCGTTGTGATCGATGAGCTCGCAGGCGAGCACGATGACGCCCGGCTTGCCGGCGGCCCAGCGGGTGTGGAGCACCTGGGCAAGCTTGGCGGGGAAGCTCGCGGGCGGCATGTCGTCGGCCTTGCAGGACGGGTCGTAGGCGATACCGGCCTCGGTGGTGTTGGAGACGATAATCTCCAAATCGTCGGAGACGGCGACCTCCATCATGGCGCGGTAGTCGTCCTCGCGGTACGGGTTGATGCAGCGGCTGCAGGCGCTGATCACGCGGGACTCGTCAACCGTGTTACCGTTCTCCTTGCCGCGCACCAACACGGTGTACAGGTCGTCCTGAGCATTGATGCCATCGGCAAAGCCAAAGGCGCCGCTGATGGGCTGCACCATGACAACCTTGCCGTTCCAGCCGGTTGCCTCGTTGCCCATGTCAAAGAAGCGGTCGACGAAGGCGCGCAGGAAATTGCCCTCGCCAAACTGCAGAACCTTCTCGGGCGCGTCCTTGGGCAGCAGGTAGCCCTTGTAGCCGATCTTCTCGAGCGCATCGTAGCTGATGTTCTCCATCTATGTCTCTCCTTAGATAGCTGTTGGCGTGCAAGTAAAACGGGGCGCCGCGTGTGGCAACGGCGCTCCCGAGTTCGATGTGATTCGATGCGGGTTTAGGCCTCGACGGTGTCCAGGTCAAAGCCAAAGTAGCGGACCGCATTGTTGTAGCTGATGTCGCGCACGATGGTGCCCAGCAGCTCCATGTCGGCCGGGTACTTGCCCTGCTCGACCCACTCGCCGATCACGCTGCACAGCACGCGACGGAAGTACTCGTGACGCGGATAGGACAAGAAGGAACGGGAGTCGGTAAGCATGCCCACAAAGTTGCCCAGCACGCCCTCGTTGGCAAGGGCCGTGAGCTGCTCGCGCATACCGACCTCGTTGTCGTTGAACCACCAGGCAGAGCCGTTCTGGATCTTGCCGGCGGTTGGAGCCTCCTGGAAGCAGCCCATCACGGTATCGATCATGGTGTTGTCGATGGGGTTCAGGCTGTACAGGATGGTCTTGGGCAGACCCGTGAACTCCTGGATGGAGTTGAGGAAATCGGCCAGCTGGTCGGACGGCGTGTAATTGGAGATGCAGTCGTAGCCGGTGTCGGGACCGAGCTTGGCGAACATAGCGCGGTTGTTGTCACGCTTGCAGCCAAAGTGCAACTGCATGGCCCAGCCCAGACGGACGTACTCGCCGGCGACAAACTGCATGAAGGCCGTCTTGTACTTGAGGACCTCGTCCTCGGTAAGCGGCTCGGCGGCAAGGCCCTTGGCAAAGATAGTCTCGATCTCGTCGGCGGTAGCCGGAACGTACATAACGTAGTCGAGCGCGTGGTCAGAAGCGCGGCAGCCCAGCTCGTGGGCGACATCGTAGCGCTTGGAGATGGCGGCCTTCATGCCCTCGAAGTCGCTGATCTCAACGCCGGCAACCTCGGAGAGATGCTTGCAGTAGTCGGCGAACTCCT
>DXMB01000003.1:6338-48553 GCA_019414425.1 Collinsella sp. | reverse complement strand
TGCGCAGGGCGGCATCGGGGCGCATGGCAGGAACGACCTGAACGTCAAAGCTGTCGTCGGCGGCAATCTTTTTATGCCACTCAAAGCTATCGGCGGGATCGTCGGTAGTGCAGATCATGCGGACGTTAGACCGCTTGATCAGGTTGCGGCAAGTAAAGCTGGACTCGGCGAGCTTGGCGTTGGCAAGGTCCCAGACCTCCTGGGCGGTCTTGCCGTTGAGGACGCCCTCGTAGCCAAAGTAGCGCTTAAGCTCCAGGTGGCTCCACTCAAAGACGGGGTTGCCCACGCAACGGCCCAGGGTCTCGGCCCACTTTTGGAACTTCTCGCGGGCGGGGGCATCGCCGGTAATGAAGCGCTCGTCAACGCCGTTGGCGCGCATCAGGCGCCACTTGTAGTGGTCGCCGCCCAGCCAAACCTCGGTGATGTTCTCGAAACGCTTGTCATCCCAGATTTCCTTGGGAGAAATGTGGCAGTGATAGTCGACGATGGGCATGCCCTCGGCAAAGTTGTGGAACAGCTCCTCGCCGGTCTTGGTGCTCAGCAGGAAATCCTGATCGTCCATAAAGTTTTTCATCAAACAACCCCTTTGTTGGCAAAACGGGCGCACGGCGCGCTCGTTATCCTTTAGGTGAACGTTCACTATACTAGTTCATTACGGCTGAAAAGGTGAACGTTCACCTAACCCTCACGGGGCGAACGGTCGATTTTGCCCGTTCAACGGTTGTTGGAGCTGTAATCTGTTTATGTTGCGGCTCGGCTGGCGTCCCCGAACACCAAACATGAGCGCTTTTGTCCAGGTGGGTCATGTCCCGACGTTCATTTTTGGGACTATTCAGCATCGGAGCGCACCGCGTACCGTCCTTGACGCCCTATTTGATACGCATATTGCGCCCGATCGGAATAAATAAGTGCCGCCGATGGCGAATTACGCCACCGGCGGCACGTAAAACAGTCGTTCTGTCCCTCTATCGGAACATGCGTTAGCTGAATATTCCCAAAAATGTACGTCGCAAGAGGGGGTACCCGCCCAAGCGGCTAAATTCCCGCAAGCTTGCAGTAGCGGTCGACGTTGCTGGCAAACACCATCTCGACGGAACCCTTCTGCACGGGCTCCGCCGGAGTCCTTCCCCACAGCAGATAATCGCCCAGCGTCTTAGCACCGCGGTATGCCAGACTCACCGGGTCCTTATAGACGATATTGGTAAAGATGCCACGGCGCAAAGCCAAAGCGCTTTCGGGAAATAGGTCGTTGCCAATTACCATGACCTGGCCAGCCTTGCCGCTCGAAACGAGCGCGTCGGCGACCACTTCGGAACCAACGGCAAAAACACTACAGATAAGTTCGGGGGCGTTCGGTGCACTCAAGCGCTTCTCAAGCTCGCACTCGAGCTGTTTGACTTGCGCATGGGCGCCGACAAGGTCCTCGACCTGCCACGGAATATCATGTTCGCGCAGGTAATTATGGAAGGCGCGGGCGGTTAAATAGTGCGAATCGGTATAAGGGTCACCTGTCAAGAGGAGCACGCGAGCGTCAGCACCAGAAGCATGGACCAGGTTTGCCGCCTGCTCGGCCATAAGGCTGCCTGCCGTCGAATAGTCGGCCAAGCTCGCACCCAAACGGTTCAAATGCGGGCGGTCGCCGTCGACGAGCTCAATCACCACGCCCGCCTCGGCAATCTGTCCCAAAAGCTCAGTTGCACGATCATCGCCCGGCGCATAGGCAAGCAAGCCATCGATCTTCTCGCCCACCTGCAGACGCTCATCGATTTGCTCAAGGGCATCGGCGTAGCCGCCCACGCCAAATTCAACGCGTTCAACCGTAATGCCCTGGTCGATGACCTCCTGTTCAAAGCGATTGCAACCTTCCCACAGGTAACGGAAAAAGTACGCTCCCTCGCGCGATGCGCGGGGCAGGCAAAATACCAGGTTGATATCCTTGCGGCGCAGGCTCGAGGCGCTCGTATTGCGATGGTAGCCCATGGCCTCGGCCTTGGCATTCACCTTGGCGCGTACGGATTCGCTCACGCCGGCCTTGCCCGTCAGGGCCTTGTGCACGGTATTGATGGAAACGCCAAGCTCGGCGGCTATGTCCTTCATGGTTACGCGAGCGCTCATGGGGTTACTCCGTTATAGATAAGTTGCTAATCAACAGTACAGGTAACGATACCCCAAAATTACTCTTCAACTCGCCGCGCTCGCCCCCAAATGCGCAAAGCGCCCCGCGAACGGATGCCTGGGCCCTATTTGATACCACGGCCCAAGTCTTCGGCGATTTTGTCCACGCCTTTAAGTGCGGCGCACGTCTTTTTGTTGGAGCAATGCCCCGTGCAAACGCCACCCTGGGCGCAGTCGGCGCAGGTGCCCTTTCGGTAGATACGCACGCACACGGCGACAAACGCAATACCGATAACAGCCAGTACAACAATATCGATAGGTGCCATAGCAAGCCTCCTCTAGTTAACCACCACTTACTTTACCCCATCTTCCACCTACCAAAAAGGGACAGGTTTGTTTTGGTCGGTTTTATCTGCGGAAACGCCACATCTTACTTCTGGAGCAAAGCAATCTGTCCCCCATTGCACCAAAAAGCCCGAGTGTCGCTGGGACACCCGGGCTCATGGAAAGGGGCTGATCCTTATTCGGACTTAAGCGGAAACTGCGGCGGAAGCAGTGTTGGTCTCATCCTCGTCGGTCCAAGCGTGCTTGGGCATGGGACGGAAGATCTGGAAGAGCATCGCAACCAGCAGCACGATGGCCACAACCGTCCAGATACCAAACTGTCCCAACACAAACAGGTTGTAGAACTGGTTGATAAACAGGCCGATAACCCAAGCGAAGGCGCACTCGTAGCCGATGGCAATCGCAGTCCACTTGCCGGAGTCCATCTGGTTGCGGATAGTGCCCATGGCGGCAAAGCACGGAGCGCACAGCAGGTTGAAAGCGCCAAAGGCAACGCAAGCGCCCATAGTCGGGAACATGCCGGCAAACGCGGTCCACAGGCTCGGGTCGGTCTCGGCGGCGTCGGCGACGGACAGCAGCGAACCGGCGGTGGCGACGACGTTCTCCTTAGCGACAAGGCCAGAGACAGTCAGCGCAGTTGCCTGCCAGGTGCTAAAGCCAAGCGGGGCGAAGATCCAAGCGACCAGGTTGCCGAGCATGGCAAGCACGGAGTAGTCCATGAACTCCTCGGGGATGCCCTCCATGGCAGGCAGGAAGCCAAAGGCGCCGTTGTAGCTACCAAAGTTGGAGAGGAACCACACCACGACGGTAGAGGCGAAGATGACCGTGCCGGCCTTCTTGATAAAGGCCCAGCAGCGCTCCCACACATGCAGCGCCCAAGAGCGGATCGCCGGGAAGTGGTAGGCGGGAAGCTCCATAACGAACGGCGTCGGGCGACCCGCAAAGAGCTTGGTCTTCTTGAGCATGAGGCCCGAAGCGATGACGGCAAAGACGCCCAGGAAGTAGAAGAGCGGGCTGATCCACGCGGCGGTGGTAGAAGAATCGCCGATGATGGAACCCATGAGCAGGGCGATGATCGGCAGCTTGGCGCCACAGGGAATAAACGTGGTGGTCATGACCGTCATGCGGCGGTCCTTCTCGTTCTCGATGGTCTTGGTGGCCATGACGCCGGGGACGCCGCAGCCCGAGGACACGAGCATGGGGATAAAGGACTTACCGGACAGGCCAAAGCGGCGGAACACTCGGTCCATGATGAAGGCGACGCGGGCCATATAGCCGCAGTCCTCCAGGAAGGACAGCATCACAAAGAGCAGGAACATCTGCGGGACGAAGCCGAAGATGGCACCCAGTCCGCCGACGATACCGTCGCAGACCAGCGAATCGACCAGGCCACCGTCCTCGGTGCCACCTGCCACAAGGGCGTCGTGCACCACGGTGGTGATACCCGGGACATAGGGGCCGTACTGCGCCGGGTCGATCGAGTCGGCGGCGTCACCCGCAGCCTCGACAGCTGCGTCGTAGGCGTCGCGGCCCTGACCGAGCACGTACCAACCGTCGGTACCGAAGAGCTGGTCGTTGGTGAAGTCGGTTACCGTGCCGCCCAGGGTAGAAACGGCGATGTAGTACACGCAGAACATGATGACCACAAAGATCGGCAGGCCCAGGATACGGTTGGTGACCACGCGGTCGATCTTCTCGGAAGTGCTCATCTTGGCCGGAGCCTTGGTGAGGCACTCGTCAATGATGTGGGCGATCACGCCGTAACGCTCGCCGGTGATGATGGACTCGGCGTCGTCGTCGCAGTCCTGCTCGCACTGGGCGACCAGTTGCTCCACGCGAGCGGCCTTCTCCTTAGAGAGGTTGATGAGCTTGCAGGCGTCCGCGTCGCGCTCAAACAGCTTGACGGCGTAATAGCGGCGCTTGTTGGCGGGAACGCTCGCCGGAAGGTTGTTCTCGATGTGGTCCAGAACGTCCTCGATGGAGGAGTCGAACTTATGCTCCGGCACCTGGCCCTTGGAAGCAGCGGACTTTTTGACCTGCTCGAACAGCTCCGTGATGCCCTTGTTCTTAAGGGCCGAGATCATCATGACCGGGCAACCGAGCTTCTTGGACAGCTTGTCAGTGTCGATCTTATCGCCGTTCTTCTCGACCAAGTCGGCCATGTTGAGGGCAACGACCACGGGCAGGCCGGTCTCGATAACCTGAAGCGCCAGGTACAGGTTACGCTCGAGGTTGGTGGCATCGACCACCTGGACAACGACATCGGGCTCGCCGCTCATGAGGTAGTCGCGCGAGCACTGCTCCTCGGGGCTGTAGGGGGAAAGCGAGTAGATGCCGGGGAGGTCCGTGATGGTAACGTTCTTGTCGCTTAGGAGCTTGGCTTCCTTTTTCTCAACCGTGACACCGGGCCAGTTGCCAACGTAGCCGTTGGCGCCGGTGATCAGGTTGAAAAGCGTGGTCTTGCCGCAGTTGGGGTTACCCGCCAGCGCGACATGGATCTGAGAATCCGCCATTCAATCCTTCTTCCTTGTGTGCCCGCGCTGCTTTCTCCGCGCAGGCTGGATAATGTGCTTCAAAGTTGCTGCATTAAGTTAGAAATACCTAACTTTAACTGCAGAAATATACGCCGCAAGCCCTTACTGGACCTCTACGACGGCAGCCTCTTCCTTGCGGATGGAAAGCTCGTAGCCGCGTACGTTGATCTCGACCGGATCACCGAGCGGCGCAACCTTTACGACCTTGAATGAAGTGCCCTTGATGAGCCCCAGGTCCATAAGGTGGCGGCGCAGCGCGCCCTCACCGTGAAGCTTGACGATGGTAGAGCTCTCGCCTACCTTAACGTCACCCAACGTCTTCATCCTCTTGTCCCCCTTTCGGTTTTAATGAAATGCTGCGGACTAACCGACGGTCATGATGTGCATGGCAACCTTGGAATCGATGCCAAAACGTGCGCCCAGCACGGTGACGATGATATTGGCACCACTCGAGCTCACCACGTGAATCTCGCTGCCCTCGACAAAGCCGAGGTCCTTGAGGTGGTGCTTCATGTCCTGATTGCCCTTTACACGAGACACGTGCACGGTTTCGCCCGCCTTTACCATCGAGAGCGGCAAAGCCGGCATCTGCGGTCCGCAAGACATGAGTGCGCTCCTAACGTCAGTTCGTCCTCAACATCGACGCGATAAAAGTTAACCACGTCTATGTTCGCTTTAGTAAACTAGCACGTGGTTAACTTTTTGGAAAGGGTCCATATTCAGATTTCGAAAAAGTTTCCTATACGAAACAAAACAAAAAGGCGTGGCAAAGGACTATCCTTTACCGCGCCCTATCATGCCTAGAGCGAGAGATTTCTGATCGATGTAACGCAGGAGGCCTCATCCACGCCCGAAACACGAAAGACGACGCTCTCGCCGCACTCACCGTAGAGAGCCATGAGGCCCATAACGTCGCGACCGTCGGTATGGCGGTCGCCGATGCTGACCGACACGTCGCTACGATGCTTGGCAATGATGTCGTAGAGCAGCGCAACCGGGCGGGCATGCAGTCCCAACGGATCTTTAATCGTCTTCGTAAACTCGACCATGTCCCCTCCCACGACATCGCACATTCGGCCGGCAAACCCAGCCACGTGGTAGTTATTGTACGTTACCGACGCACCCCCGTTCCACAAAAAACGAGGGAAGGCACACGTCCTTCCCTCGTTGCGGGCACTATGTAGCCGCTCGCCTACATCAGGCGCAGGCTGACGTCCTTGAGCTGGGCGCCAGAAACGGCACTCGGGGCGCCCGACATGAGGTCGGAGCCACTGGCCGTCTTGGGGAACGCCATGACGTCGCGGATGGAGTCGGAGCCGGTGAGCAGCATGCACACGCGGTCCAGGCCCAGGGCGAAGCCGCCCATCGGGGGCGCACCAAACTTGAGCGCCTCCATGAGGAAGCCGAACTGAGACTCGGCGCGCTCCTCGGTAAAGCCCAGAAGCTTGAGCATGGACATCTGCATCTCGGCGTTGTGGATACGCATACCACCGCCGCCGGCCTCAAAGCCGTCCATGACAAAGTCGTAGGTGCAGGAGCCGGCTGCCAGCGGGTCAGCCTCGATCTTGGCGATGTCGGTCTCGGTCGGCAGGGTAAAGGGCTGATGCTCGGCAGCGTAAGCCTTGCGGTCCTCGTCCCAGTGGAACAGCGGGAAGTTGACGACCCACAGGAAGTCGTGGCCCTCGCGCTTGATCTCGAGCGCGTTGGCCATGTGCGAACGCATGCCGCCCAGGATCTCGTCGGAGAGCAGGCGCGGGCCGGCGGCGAACATCACAAGGTCGCCGGGCTCAACGTCCATGCGCTCGCGCAGAGCCGCCATCTCCTCGTCCGAGAAGAACTTGACGATGGGGCTGTTGATGGAGCCGTCCTCGCGGAATGCGATCCAGGCCAGGCCCTTGGCGCCAAACGTGGAAGCCACGCCGGCAAGCTTATCGATCTTGGCACGTGCCCAGGCACCGGCGCCCTTGGCGTTGATGGCCTTGACGACAGAGCCCTCCTCGTTCGCGGCAGTCGCAAAGACCTTGAACTTGGAGTTGGCAAAGAGATCGGTCAGGTCGATCAGGTGCATGCCATAGCGGGTATCGGGCTTGTCGGAGCCATAGGTGTCCATGGCCTCCCAGTAGTCCATGCGGCGCAGCGGCGTGGGCATCTCGACACCCATGCGGCCGAAGGCATCGGACAGAACTTCCTCGAGCGCGCTCATGACATCGTTCTGGTCCACGAAGGACATCTCGATATCGACCTGAGTGAACTCGGGCTGACGATCGGCGCGCAGGTCCTCGTCGCGGAAGCACTTGGCAACCTGGTAGTAGCGCTCGACGCCACCGACCATGAGCAGCTGCTTCAGGAGCTGCGGGGACTGCGGCAGGGCGTAGAAATTGCCCGGCTGAATGCGGCTGGGGACGATGAAGTCGCGAGCGCCCTCGGGCGTGGACTTGAACAGGGAGGGCGTCTCGACCTCCATGAACTCACGGTTGTGCAGCGCCTCGCGAATGGCAAAGGTGAAGTCGGAGCGCAGCTTGAGGTTAGCCATCATCTCGGGACGACGGAGGTCCAGATAGCGATAACGCAGACGGGTGTCCTCGCTGGTCTCGATGCCGTCCTCGATCTGGAACGGCGGGGTGACGGACGTGTTGAGCACCTCGGCGTGGTCGGTCAGGACCTCGATCTCGCCGGTCGCGAGCTTGGTGTTGGTGGTCTCCTCGCCACGGGCGCGCACGACGCCGTGGATCTTGATGGGCCACTCGGGACGCATAGTCTCGGCGATCTTAAAGGCATCGCCGTCGGAGTGCTCGGGGTCGAAGGTGAGCTGCGTGATGCCCTCGCGGTCGCGAAGGTCGCAGAAGATAAGGCCGCCGTGATCGCGACGACGGCTCACCCAACCGGTGAGGGTGACCTCTTCGCCCACGTTCTCGAAGCGAAGCTCGCCGCAGGTACGGGTGTGCATGGAATGCTCATCGATGGGACGGGTCTGGCTCATACCAGTGATCCTCCTTTATGGATCTGTGCCGCCCCGTGTCGTTCCGGGCGGCGTCGTACAGATTTGCCCAGCCTGCGTAAACCGCGCAGCCAGACATGGCGTTCTATCTTATCGCACCCGCGTCGATGTGCCGCGAAAAAGTAGCTCTTGCCCAAAGACTTGACGGAGACGAAACAATTGACGCACCGCGGCCGTCACCCAGGCGCGCGGCGTGCGACAATGTGCCCCAATACAACTGCACTCGGAAAGGCCCGCCATGACTGCACGCCTCATCGTTATGGATATCGACTCCACGCTCATCAACCAGGAGGTCATCGACCTGTTGGGCGAGGAGGCCGGCGTGGGCGAGCAGGTAGCGCAGATCACCGAGTGCGCCATGCGCGGCGAGCTCGACTTTAAGCAGGCACTCGAGGAGCGCGTGGGGCTGCTCGCCGACCTGGACGAGAGCGTGTTCGAGCGCACCTTTGAGCGCGTGACGTTTACCCCCGGCGCGCTGGAGCTTGTGCGCTCGGCACACAGCAAGGGCTGGAAGGTCGGCGTGGTAAGCGGCGGCTTTCACGAGGTCGCCGATAAGATCGTGGCCGCTGCGGGCATCGATTTTTGCCTGGCCAACCGCCTGGAGGCCGTAGACGGCAAGCTCACGGGTAAGCTGGCGGCCGACATCGTGACCAAGGAGTCCAAACTTATCCAGATGCTGGATTGGGCAGTTGAATGCGGCGTCGATATGGCTCACACCGTCGCGATTGGCGACGGCGCCAACGACATCCCCATGATTCAGGCCGCGGGCACGGGCATCGCGTTTTGCGCCAAGCCCAAGACGCGCGAGGCCGCCCCGTTTGCCATCGACGAGCGCAACCTGATGCTCGCCATGGACATCATCCTGCGCGACTAACCGATCCGTCTAACAATTGAATCAGTCTGTCCTAAAGTTTCCGAACAATTTTGTCTTAGTGTTCGGAAACATACCCTTTGAGTGCTAGACTTTGCGCCGTCGAAGGGAACATATATGGATAAGCGAGATCTTGAGCAATTGCTGAGCGATGTTGCCGGCGGAGCAGTCACCCCTGCCGACGCCCTCACGCGCATCCAGACGGCGCCAACCGCCGATCTGGGTTTTGCGCAGCTCGATCTTTCGCGCGGGGTGCGCCAGGGAGCCGGCGAGGTTGTCTACGGTGCCGGCAAAACCGCCGAGCAAATTGCCGCCATTATCGAAGCGCTGCGCGATGCCGGCCAGGAGCGCATCCTGGTCACGCGCCTGGATGCCGAAAAAGCCGCGGGCACCGCTAAGCTTCTCGGCAACGGCATCGACCTGGGATATGTCCCGGACGCCCAGCTCGCCCTCGTGGGCGGCAAGCCCTCCCCCACCGGCAACGGGCGCATCGTCGTCGCCTGCGCCGGCACGAGCGACCTGCCCGTCGCCGAAGAGGCGGCACTGACGGCCGAGTTCTATGGCAACGAGGTCGACCGCCTCTACGACGTGGGTGTCGCCGGTCTGCACCGTCTGCTCGCGCATGCCGAGGAACTTGCCCAGGCACAGGTGGTCATCGCCATCGCCGGCATGGAGGGCGCCCTGGCGAGCGTTATCGGCGGCCTGGTGAGTTGCCCGGTCATCGCCGTTCCCACCAGCGTGGGCTACGGCGCGAACTTTGGTGGCGTGGCCGCGCTGCTCGCCATGCTCAACTCCTGCGCCAGCGGCGTCTCGGTCGTCAATATCGACAACGGCTTTGGTGCCGCCTACCAGGCAAGTCTTATCAATCATCTGAGCGCCGGCACGCCCTGCGCCCGCTAAGGAGCATCCCATGTCCAACCATCAGCACACGCTTATCATCGACGGAACCTCGGGCATCAGCGGCGATATGACCGTCGCGGCCCTGCTCGACCTGGGCGCCAGCGAGGAGCATCTGCGCGAACAGCTCGCCACGCTGCCGGTCGACGGCTTTACGATCGCTGTCACGCGCGTAAACAAGCACGGCATCGACGCCTGCGATTTCGACGTCCAGCTTGCAGAGGGCCTCGAGAACCATGATCACGATATGGCCTGGCTCTACGGCAACGAAGCAGCTGTCGAGCATATGCATGAGCATGAGCACCACCATCATGACCATGACGAGCACGAACACTGCCACGAGCATGACCATGAGGGCCACGGTCATGGCCACGAGGGTCACCATCACGCCCACCACCATCACCACCGTTCTTTGGCGGACGTCACCGCCATCATCGATGGCTCGCAGCTGAGCGATGGCGCCAAGCGTCGTGCGCTCGCCATTTTTTCCATACTCGCTGATGCCGAGGCAAAGGCTCACGGCAAAACGCCCGACACCGTCCTGTTTCATGAGGTGGGCGCCGTCGACTCCATCGTCGACGTCTGCTCCGTTGCCATCTGCCTCGACGATCTGGGTATTGAGGATATCGTGGTCGAGTCGCTCTCCGAGGGCCACGGAACCATCCGTTGCGCCCACGGCCTTATGCCCATTCCCGTCCCCGCTGTCGTCAACCTGTGTCAGGCGGGCAATATCGCCCTCACGCCCGCACCGGTCGCCGGCGAGCTCGTGACGCCCACGGGCGCCGCTATCGTCGCTGCACTGCGCACGTCCGAGCACCTGCCGGCCCGCTACCGCATCGAGGCCGTCGGCTACGGCGCCGGTAAGCGCCCCTACGAGGGTTGCTCCGGTACGCTCCGCTGCCTGCTCGTTCACGCGGACGCATAGCCATGGATGCCCGCAAGGAAAAAAGCCGCGCCGCCATCGTCGCAGCATTCTCCGAGCTCCTGCGCGAGGAGGACTACGGCAAGATCACCGTAGGCGACATCATCGCTCGCGCCAATGTGGGTCGGGCCACGTTCTACGGCCTCTTCAAAAGCAAAGATGACCTGCTCGCTGAGCTCGTGCGCGATATCTGCACCCATGCCCTCGACAATGACGGTACGCCCCTCGATGACCCACTCGTACAGGTCGAGCATATCCTCAACAACCTCTGGAATCGTCGGCAGGGTGTACGGGCACTGGTAGCCGGCGCCGGCTCACGCGTCTTCGCCGACTGCCTACGCAAGACCATCATGTCACGAGCAGCCGAAACCGTGCCCGTCGACCCCTCAGGCCCCGCCGGCACCATGGACCGCAGCTTCCTACTACACCACATAGCCTCAAGCTTCGTAGCCACCGTCCAATGGTGGGCCTGGCACAACTTCCAAGCCCCAAAAGAGGACGTAGCCAAAGACTACCTCTCAGCCATAAAACCCCTCTTCAACTAAGTAAGAACCTCATCCCAAAGCATCGCCCCAACCCAAGGCGCCACGCATCCCAAAGATTCACTCACGCTTCAACGCCCCTACCAGCAACAAGCCCCTCCCATCCAAATTCAGATATATATGTTGAGTTGCTTGTTCGAACACAGCCAAGAATGCCCAGGGCTCGGTAGGGGTTAACTTTCCAACGCACTCCGCAGGACGCAAAAAGGCTCGCCGCACAAAGTGCGCAGCGAGCCTTTTTGCATGTCCGAGGACGCGTTGGAAAGTTAACCCCTACCGAGCCCGGACCTTATAGAGCCGTCCTTTGACTAGAACATGCCCAAGAAACCATGCACAAACAGCGCGGCCACAATAGCACCGACAAACGGCGCGATACCAGGAACAAGCAGGCCATACTTCCAGTTGTTGTCAGCCTTGTTCTTGATCGGCAGCACCTGATAGGCCATGCGAGGACCAAGGTCACGTGCCTGGTTCATGGCGAAGCCGGTGATGCCGCCCATGCCCATGCCAACGGCCCAGACAATCAGGCCGACGCAGATGGCGAGCAACAGAACGTTCTCACCAGCACGGCTAGCAGCAGCAAGGATGGCGCTGATGAACACAAAGGTGCAGATGGCCTCGCAGAAGAAGTTGCGGGCATAGTTCGTACCCTCGGTGGTGGGGTTGGTCGAGAAGATGTTGCGCTGAGCAATGGGATCGACGACACCTTCGGAAGCCTTGAACTCATCGGCATACATAAACCAAGCGATCACAGCACCCACAAAGCCGCCGAGCATATCGGCAAGCATGAAGGGGATGCAGTTGCCCCACGGCACCAGACCAACGATGCACTGGGCAAGCACCATAGCGGGGTTCATGCACACGGCGCCGCCAAAGACAAACAGGCAGACCGAGATGCCAAAAGACCAGGTGGTGATGGCAAACATATGGCCAGAGCCCTGATACTTGGTGCCTTTGAGCACGGTATCGCAGTGAACGCCCACGCCAAAGACGATCATGAGGGCCGTCGCGCCGAATTCGCAGAGGAGTTTGGTAAGCATAAAACCTTATCTTTCTTGTCGGTTATAAACGATTCGTTTGGGCCACGCACTAGTGCTGCGCGACAACAACACCCAGGCCATCGGGGATGACGGCTACCTTGGCATCGGCACCCTTCATCTCAAAGGCGAGCTTGAGCGCCTCCTCGATAGTGTTGACCGGCGTCATGTGCATATCCTTGAGCATCTGGTGGTCGCACAGGTCGGAGACCATGATCACAGGGTGATGCGCCAGGATGCGGGCAAAGATCTGGCTCGTCCACTGGTCGGGCAGAGTCTCGTCCTTGGGACGATCGATGCAGGCGCGCTCAAACTCTGCCGGATCGTTGTCGGCAATGTTGTGATAGAAGCCCTCGCCGCCGTGACCGTCGGCGCAGCCGGCGACATCGATGATCACGCCGCCCTCGGGAAGCGTGGCTTCGGCAGCGCACATGCCCTTCACGGCCTGGTAGATGTTCTGATCGAGCGGGTAGCCGCCGTTGGTGGTAATGGCAATCTCGCACTCGACGGGCTCAACGCCGGCAAGGCTCTTCACGAACTCGCAGCCGGCCTCGTGCGCCTTGTGGATGTCGCCGGCAAAGGAGCCGATGACCTCGTGCTTGCCGTTGAGCACCACGTTGAGCACAAAGGCAAGGTGAGCCATCTCGGCGGCGGCGAACATATCCTCGCTCACGTGGTTGTGGCACAGGTTGCCGGCACGCGAATGGGAATCGTTCACAAACTGACCGTTGTGGTTGTACATGATGGTCTTGTAGCTAGCGATACCGGGCAGCACGGACTTACGGCTGCCAGAGAAACCGGCAAAGAAGTGCGGCTCAATAAAGCCCTCGGCAAGCAGCAGATCGCAATCGGCAGCAATCTTGTTGATGATGCACTCGCCGCCAGAAGGCAGGGTGCCGATCTTTTTCATCATGCTGTCGTCGGTCGCGACATGCATAACGATTTCCTCGTTGGCAACGATCTCCTCACCATACTTATTGACGAGCTCCTCGTGCGTCGACGGACGGTGCATACCCGTAGCAACCAAAATACGCACGCGAGCCTCGGGCGCAGCGGCATGAATGTGATGCAGCAGAATAGGCATCGTCACACGCGAGGGAACGGGGCGCGTGTGGTCGGAACTAATGATGACGATGTCCTTTTTGCCAGTACAAAGCTCCTCGAGCGAAGGCGAGCCATAAGGGTTGGCAAGCGACTCCTCTACCAGCTCTTCCTGCGATTTCGCAGTCTTAAACTCGTTTTGATGACCTTCCATCACACCCGCGAAGTTCTTGTCCTCGAGCTCCAGATGCAACGTCTTGTGGTCAAACGGCAGTTCACATTCAAACAATGATGAGCGCCCTCTTCCTTTCAACTGACACACTAGATAAACCGTTGGAAGGAAACGCCGCTCACCGAAAAACACCACCGTCTACCGACTCATTAACACAACGTTCATATTTGACCCACAACAAAACGGCCGCGATCCCAAAAAGGACCGCGGCCGGAACAGTCGTAAGGCGAGAAGCGCCAAATGCGCCACCGAGATAGACCCCATCCAAAACGCGCGAAGCGCGCCATTATTCCCCCAGCCAGTAATCCGCCGAAGACCGGACATCGCAGGGCCCGCCATAGGTTTACTTTTAGGCACACTCCGCAGGACGCAAGAAGCCCTCGCCGCACGAAGTGCGCAGCGAGGGCTTCTTGCATGTCCGAGGACGTGCCTAAAAGTAAACTAATGGCGGGCCCGGACGACTACAGGGCTATCGATTACCCCGTGTTCTGCAATCCTGCCGAGACGCCGGTCACAGTCGAAAGAATCAGGCTCATGTACTCGGCCTTCTTCTCCTCGGCCATCTCGTCCTGATTCATGCGCACCTCGCGAAGGGCGCGGACCTGGGCGATGGACAGAGCGTCGACGTAGGGGTTACGCACGCGAACGGCGCAGCCGAGCACGCGACGACGCTGCAGCGGCCACTCATCACCGACGATGGCAAGGACCCACTTACGCGTGAGCTGCATCTCGGTGAAGACCTTCTCGGACAAATCATCGCGGTCGCCCAGGTGCAAATACATCTTGGCGATGCGCTGGTCGGTCTTGGCGATCGACATCTCGATGTTGTCGATAAAGGTGCGGAAGAACGGCCACTCCTGGTAGGCAGCCTTGAGCTGGTCAAGATCGCCCAGCTGCTCGCAGGCGGTGCCCAGGCCGTACCAAGCGGCCAGGTTAATGCGCGCCTGGCTCCAGCTGAAGATCCACGGAATGGTACGCAGGTCATCGAGCGACTTGGCGCCCAGGCCGCGCTTGGCGGGACGCGAGCCGATCGGCAGCAGACCGACCTCGGTCAGCGGCGTCACGGTCGAGAACCACGGTGTAAAGTCCTCGGTGTTCAGCAGGTCCAGATAACGCTCGTGGCTTGCGGTGTTGAGCTTCTCGGCCATATCCCAGAACTTCTGAGTGGTCTCGGTGTTAGTCTTCTCGACACTCGGGGCCGACTGCAAAAGCGTTGCGGCGGCAACGGACTCAACATGGCGCTGAGCCAGCGTGCGGTTGCCGTAACGGGCAAAGATGACTTCGCCCTGCTCGGTAAGCTTAAAGAAGCAGTTGACCGAACCCTTGGGCTGCGCCAGCACGGCCTTGTTGGCCGGGCCGCCGCCACGGCCCACGGCACCGCCGCGACCGTGCATGAGCACCAGGTCGATATCGTTCTTCTCTGCCCACTTGGCGATGCGCTCCTGCGCGGAGTGCAGCGCGAGCATGGCCGTGGTAGGACCGGCATCCTTGGAAGAGTCGGAATAGCCCAGCATGACCTCCATGCGGCGGTTGGTCTGGGCAAGGCGCTTTTGCACCACGGGCAGCGTAAGCATCTGATCGAGCACGTCGACGCAGCCCTCGAGGTCCTCGAGCTGCTCGAACAACGGGATCACGTCGAGCTCGGGGACATCCTCCTCGTGTGCAAAGGACAGGTGCGCCAGCTCAAAGACGTCGGCCACATGCTGAGCGCTCTTGGTAAACGAGATGATGTAGCGGTGCGCCATCTTCTTGCCGTAGCGCTTTTGGATGGAGCCGATAGCGCGGAAGGTATCGATGACCTCGCGCGTCATGGGCTGCAGGTCGCCATGGATACCGTTCTCGTGGATATCCTTAAGGGCGCGGGCATGCACCACGGAGTGCTGACGGAACTCCATCTCGACCATATGGAAGCCGAAGGACTCGACCTGCCAGATGATGGTTTGGACCGGGCCGTAGGCAGCACGGACGGCACCGCAGGCGGCCAGCGAACGCTGGACGACGCGCAGGTCATCCAGGAACTCGTCGGCGCTGTGGTACATGGTGTCGGTGATACGACGGACGGTGGCGTTCAGGCGGTCGGCCATGACGAGCATGACGGCGCGATGCGGCTCGTGCTCGGAGATCAGCTCGGCGCGGGCCGTGTAACGAGGGCTCATCTCGACCTGATGGTTCCACAGGTTAATGAGCTCGGCCGACGGCTTGCTGTAGGTAGCCTCGAGCGTGAGGTTGCGGCCGATGTGGCGGCACTTGTCCTCGAGCTTGAGCACCATGTGCGTAAAGTACTTGGCGGCGACCTCACGGCTCACCTTGGCGGTGACGTTGGGGTTACCGTCGCGGTCGGAACCGATCCAGCTGCCGGGATGGAAGAACGCCGGGCACAGCGGCGGCACAGTACCGGCCTTGTCGCCCAGCACCCAATCGTCAAAACGACGATAGATAACGGGGATAACGTCGAACAGCGTGTTATCGAAGATGTCGATGATGGTATCGGCTTCCTCGACCGGCGTGGGCTTCTTGAGCGCGATGGGGCTCGTACGCACCAGGGCGTCGATCTCCTGCAGCATATGGCGCTCGTTCTCCACCAGGTCGGAGCCGCCCAGACGCGGACGCTCCTCCAGCAGGTTGGAGATACGGCGGATCTTGCCCTCGACGGCCTTACGACGGGCCTCGGTGGGATGTGCGGTAAAGACAGGGTGGAACTCGAGCTTGTCGAGCAGCTCGTTGGCACCCTCGACACCCAGCTCATTCACCAGCTGGTGATAGGCAACGGTAAGCTCGTTGGCAGGATCGACCTCGGTATCGGTCGACGCACCGGCCTCGCGCTCGCGCAGCTGCGCCACACGGTAGTTCTCCTCCGACAGGTTTGCCAGATGGAAAAAGCTCGTAAAGGCGCGGACAATGACCTGCTGCTTATCGAGCGGCAGGCTGTCGATCAAATCGACGACCTCACGAAATGCCACGGCAGTGGGCTCGTCGGCGGTGGGCACGCCCTGCTCGTCGACGGCTTCGTCGGCAGCGCAGGTACCGGGGTTGCCGGCATTGACCACAATCTCGGCTGTCAAAATCTTGTCGAACAGGTCCGCGATCTCGGGATCATACTCGCTAAGCACACGGCGCTCCAGGCGCAAGAACAGCGCCAGATTGTCGCGCAGCTCCTCGGGGATCTCGATCTCGGCGAGACGCTCCCTGGACTCGGCATTCGAGCCGATTCGGTTAACGAGGCGGTTGACCACGGCAGCGACGCGCGCCGCGGCTTCGGGTACAGACTGGTTGCTTAGGTTCTCAGCCACGTTTCCTCCCATTCCTCCTTCTATGCACGTAACATGCGGTATTCATTATAGGCGCTTGAGAAATACTTTCGACACTGATTGCGCTTTACCACACAAAAGTATTTTCTGCATTGCAAGAGTTTTTGCCCTAAATGGTCGTATTTCTCGGTGGGCGGCATACGTAAACGGGGGCATTCCGCATAAAAGCGAAACACCCCCGTAACAATCGCTCTCCATGAGCAGGGCACGTTAGCAGGCCCGAAGCTCAAAAAGATGCGCTACAGGCGCTCGCGAACCGCCTCGACCACGTTGGCCAGATCGACGAGGACCTCGTCATGGCTCTCCATGTCGCGCACCTTGACCTTGCCGGCGGCAAGCTCGTCGCCACCCAAGACCAAAATGAGCTTGGCGCCCACCTTGTCGGCCTGCTTAAACTGGGCCTTGAGCGAACGGCCCTGATAGTCTGCCTCGGTCACGATACCTGCGGCGCGAAGCTGCTGCGTAATGGCAAAGACGTTCTGACGCAGCTCCTTGCCGGCGTTGGCGACGTAGACGCACGGGACCTCCTCGGCACCCAGGTCGCTGCCAAAGGCCTGCAAGGCCAGCAGGGCGCGCTCAAAACCGACAGCGAAGCCGACGCCTGCCGTGGGCTTGCCACCCTCGAGCTCGACCAAGCCGTCATAGCGACCGCCGCCACCGATGGAGCCGACACCGGCGCCGGGAGCCTCGACCTCAAAGACAGTACGGGTGTAGTAGTCCAGGCCACGCACCAAGGTGGGATCCTCGACATACTCGATACCCGCCGCATCCAAATAGCGCTTGACCTGCTCGTAGTGCTCGCGGCACTCGTCGCACAGGTTGTCGCCCATCAGCGGGGCGTCGGCCATGATCTCGCGGCAATGGTCGTTCTTGCAGTCGAAGGCGCGCAGCGGGTTGAGCTCGGCGCGCTCGCGGCACTCATCGCACATCTCGTCGGCGTGATCGAGGATAAACTGCTTGACCTGCTCGCGGTATGCCGGACGGCACTGCGCATCGCCCATTGAGTTAATAAGCAGACGAAGCTTGGAAAGATCGAAGCCCAGGCGCTTGTAGAACTCCATGAGCATGATGATGCACTCGGCGTCTGCCGCCGGATCGGGGGCGCCGAGCCACTCGATGCCCACCTGGTGGAACTGGCGCAGACGACCCTTCTGGGGACGCTCGCCACGGAACATGGCCTCGGCGTAGTAGGCCTTAAACGGCGTGGAGCCCTGGGGCACCAGGTTGTTCTCCACGACGGCGCGCACCACACCGGCCGTGCCCTCGGGGCGAAGCGCCAAGCGCTGCTTGGGCTTGAGCTTGGTATCGGTACCCTCGGTAAAGACGCGCTCCAGGTTGGCGCCGCTAAACACGCGGAACATTTCCTTGCGCACGACGTCGGTCGACTGGCCGATACCGTGGACAAACACGTCCACCTGCTCGATCGCGGGCGTCTCGATGGGCTTAAAACCAAACGGCTCGAACACGCCGGCCGCAATCTGCTGCATCTTTTGCCAGGCGCGCATCTCGGCGCCGATAAGGTCGCGGGTTCCCTCCGCCTTCTGTGCCTGCATGGGCAAACACCTTTCTTTTGTATCGCGTCATAGGTAGTGGTCATTATACGGCACAAAAACAAAACGCGGCAGCGCGTCTGGCCGAACGAGGGTATGGGGACTCGTTCGGCCTGACGCACCGCCGCTGTTTGCGATCCGCTTTCCTCCGTCCCCTTCGGATCACGTGATCTGTTGGGGACGGAGGAAAACGGATCATTTCGTAGGCCCGTGGCCGCCTTGGAAACCGAATGATGGTACGAGCATCCATTCGGCTTCCAGGGCAGCCACAGACAGAACGGAGCGAACAGAAAAGAGCACGTAGACCTGCCATAGCTTACCGACAAAGCTCATGCCGGCAAGAACGGCAGAGGTGGCGATTACAGTGAGGGGAACCCAAAACGCGGCCGCTTACTTTATCGGCAACATGGCCAATGACAAGTGAGCCGATAACGCTCACCACGGTGGAGATGGCATTGGAGATGTTGTACTGCGTAAGCGTGATCCCGAGGTCGCTGACGATGAGCGGCTGAAACAGGCTCATGCAGTTAACGAAAATCGTGTAACACGTGGCCATGATCACAAAGCCGGAGGCCACCACGAGCCAACCGGGGAAGAACTTACGTTGCTGGGACATACTGTTCCTTTTTTTTAAACAAACGAGTAGCAAGATTGGGTGCTACCGGTGGTCGGCGATATAGCCCAAAGCGACCGCCGTGTAAGCCGCAGCGCCAAGTGGCAGCTCGGCATCGCTAAAACGTGCCTTGGGATGATGCTGAGCAAAGTGCTCGTCCGTATCGGTCACAGCAGCGCCCACGGTAAAGTACGCACTCGGGATCTCGCTCGAGATCAGCGCGAAATCCTCGCTCGCCATGGCGTGGAACAGCGGCAGGAAGGCGGCCTTGGGCAGCACCGCGCCCACGTAGCCAAGCGACGCCTGGGTCATGTCGTCATCGAGTACGAGCGGGGGAACATCCGAGAGCGTCTCGATAGTCGCCGGCGTGCGATACGTTGCGGCCACGCCGTTGACGACCTCGGCAATACGTTCCTTGAGATGAGCCATGAGCTCGACATCGAAGCCACGCAGCGTCCCCTCGAGCACACAAGTGTCGGGAATGACATTTGCGGCCTGACCGCCGGCGAACTTACCCACAGTAAGCACGACCTCCTTGGCCGCCGGCACTTCGCGAGCGATAAGCTCCTGGAGCGCCAGATGCACATGCACGCCGGCCGTGATGGGGTCGATGCAAATCTCGGGGCTCGAGCCATGGCCGCCCTTGCCCTGAAGCGTGATACGAAAACCGTACACGCCCGAGAGCGCCGGGCTGCCGTAGAGCACCAGGCCGAGCGGCGACTGGCTATTGACATGCATGGCAAAGGCGACCTGAGGACGCGGGTTCTGCAGCAGACCGTCGGCGATGGCGGCGCGGGCACCCTCAAAGGTTTCCTCGCCCGGCTGGAACAGCAACTTGACCGTAGCGTTGGCATCAACAAGCTCTGCCTCGCGCGCTTTGAGCATACGAGCCGCACCAAGCAGCGCCGTCGCGTGCATATCGTGACCGCAAGCGTGCATGCAGCCGTTGGTGGATGCAAAGGGCTCGCCGGATTCCTCGGCAACGGGCAGGGCGTCCATGTCGCCACGCAGCATGATGACCGTACCGGCCTGCTCATTCGTGCAGATGCCATTGCCTTGGGCCGCGGCGGCACCGGCGCCGACAAGGCCCACAACGCAGGAACCATCGACGAGCGTAGCAAATGGGATGTCCATCTCGGTCAGGCGCGCTTGGATATACGTAGAGGTCTGCGGGAGGCTATTACCCAGCTCGGGCATCTGATGTAAATCGTGTCGCCACGCAGCGAGCTCGTCTGCAAAAGCCTGAGCTTCTGCAACAAGACCGTCACCGATAGCGGTCTGCGCCGCCGCGGTGGCCTTGGGCGCTGATTGCGGTTGAAGATCGGACAGTGCTGGTGCCATAGATGCCCTCCAGTAACGTTTTTGCAGCAAGCACTTTGATAGCGTAAAGTGCAAGGTACTACTTTAAGGGCGACGCATAAAAAATGCCGCCCCGGGAGGCGGCGCAACAAATTGTTTACAATTGCGGACGCGGCTTTCGACGCAAAAAATCGAAATGCGTCTCGCTCAAGATAATCGAAAGAAAGATGAGCGCGAAGCCGGCGAGCAGGCGCGAGGTGAGCGCCTCCCCCATCAGCAGCACCGAGAACAGCACACCCGAAGGCGACTCCATCGAAAGGAGCAGCGAGCCCGTTGAGGCCGGGACATGCGCCAGGCCGACGTTTTGGATGAGCAGAGCCACACACGTACAGCCCACCGATAGAAACGCCATCACACCGATAAAGCTCGGCGTCCACACGGACAGCGGCGCTTGGGTCTCGAATAACAGCGACGAGATCAGGCTCAGCACGCCGTTGCCCACAAACATCCAAAACGTGATGACGTTGATGTCCATCTTGCGGCCATACTTGGCGGTCACCGCCATCTGGATGGCAAAGAAGACCGCACCGCCCAGTGTGATGACATCGCCGACATTGAACTCGACGCTATCGAGCGCCACCAGACCAATGCCCGCCAGGCACAGCAACGCGGCGCCCAAGTTGTAACGAGTAAGCTTTTCGCCGCTTAGGACGTAGCTCGCAAACGGCACGAAGATGCAATAGGTACCCGTCAAAAATGCACTCTTGCCCGCCGTGGTCTGTGCCAGGCCAATCGTCTGCAAACCGTACGCGCCCCACATAAGTGCGCCCATACCAAGTCCGACGATAAGGTTGCGGGCATTAAAGTGCGCGATGATGCGTTTGTGGAAGATGGCGAACATAACCAGCGAAGCCGGAAGAAAACGAATATAGAGCAGTTCGAACACCGGAATGGTGTCGAGCGCATCTTTCATGGTGGTAAAGGAATAGCCCCAGATGACCGCCACCGATAGCAGCAAGACCTTCCAGAAGAACGGGGAACGCGCGCCGGCGCCGCGGGAGGTGCCGCCGGCGCCCAGGTCCTCCCGTGCGACAGGGCTATCGGGCATGTTTTCGATTTCGTTGGCAGCGTATTGGGCCATGGAACATCCTCACACTCAATCTGGGCGTGGTGTCCGCACGCGTATGGCTGCGTGCCGCCTCATGGTCAAATAAAAACAGGGCGCACCGGACCCCCGGTACGCCCCGCTACTGTAACAACAACCAAGCAGCCCGTGCAATTCACTACGCTAAAGCATCGGGTTGGAAGGTCTCGATGTTCCGACGGCGTTTACGTTGCTGTATTAAATCAATTTTGTCGACTCCAGCTTTTCGATAATCCAGTCGTTGGCTTTGATGACTGGGCGGCGGAAGACGACGCCCAGGGCCAGCGACGGAATCAGATAGCTCGCCAGAATACCCAGCTCAACCCAGTACTCCATATGGTAGGCGCCAGCCATGGCGGCATGCATGGCGTTGATGCCGTGAGTAAACGGCAGGAACGGATAGATCGCCTGGAACACGGGGCCGGTCATCTCGATGGGGAACGTGCCGCCCGAGCCGCCGACCTGCATGACCAACAGCACGACTGCGAGCGCCTTGCCGATATCGCCAAACGAAACCGTAAGCGTGTAGACGATATTGGAGAACACGAGACTCGCGACCCAGCCCGCTAGCACAAACTGCAGCGGGTTGTCGCACTGAATGCCAAAGAACAGAATGTCGCCCGCGCACACGAGCGTTGCCTGCAGCAGAGCCAAACCGCCAAAGAACAGGTAACGACCCAGATAGATCTCGTGCAAGCGCACGGGGATGAGCTCGTTGATGAGCTCATCGTCGACCGAGACCTTCATCATGGCCGCCAGTACGATCGAGCCGACCCAGAGCGACAGAATCGTGTAGAACGGCGCCATGGCCGAACCGTAGTTGCGAATCGGATAGACCGGCTTGCGGTCGAGCGCGACGGGGCCGGAAAGCGACACGGCCAGACCCTCGGGATCATTGCCGATCATCGTCTTGATCGTAGCGAGGTCATCCGACATCAAGGCGCCGTCGAGCTCGTCCTTGAAAGCGCTGATCTTGTCCGACGCCTCACCCAGCTGATCGGAAGCCTTGTTGACCAGCTTTGCAGCCTTGGAGAGGCCCTTTGCCAGCGAACCGGATGCGTCGGTCAGGCCGGCAACAGCACTATCCAGGTCGCCCGAGATACCGTTGAGCGAATCCAAAACGCCCGAAATAGTCTTCTTGAGCTCCTTGGCCTTAACCGAGAACGTGGAATCGTAGTCGGACTTGGCTCCCGAAATGCCCGCCTTGGCATCGGCGATGGCCTGGTCGACCTCAGCACGCATGCTGTTGACCTCTGCCATACTGTCAGAAAGGGACTTAGCGGTTGCCGTTAGGTCCTTGGCGTTGTTTCGATACTCCACCGCGATCCTGCTCAGCGATGTTGCCACAGACTTGAGGCTCTCCTGGAGCTTTTCGTCACTGACCTGCTCGGCAAAGCCGCGGAGCTGGTCGGCCGTGGCGTCGATATCGTCGGCACGTGTATTGAGCGCCGTCGCGGCATCGTTGAGTTGGGACACCGTAAGGTCGACATGCTGGTTCGCGGCATCGAACGCCTTCGCGAGCTCGGCAGACACATTGTCGAACGAACCCGCACTTCCATCGATCGCGGCATCGATGGCATCGTTTGCCGTCTTAAGCGCTTCTTTGGAATCATCGATGCCGCTCTTGGCATGCTCCATCAGCTGCTTGGTCGACTCATCGACCGTACCCGTCTGCTGGAGCATACCGCTCGCCGACGTCAACGAATCGGACGTAGAGCTCAAAATGCCCGCCAGCGACGAAGCATTAGCCTGAACGTCTTGCAGGTCCTCAATCGAATCGCCGAGCGTCGAGGACAGGTTGGCGATAAAGTTGCTGACTTGGTCGGTGCTCATGTAATCGAGCAGGCTGGACACCGTCTTAAGACCGATGCTCGTAATGGTCTTGGTAAAAGATTCGTTAACCTGGTTCTGAACGGCGCTCGAACCCTTCTCGGTCACGATCTGCGCGATGGCGTTGGCCTTCTGGTTCTCGTAAAACTCGATATCGGCGTGTTTCACGTCGGTCGAGAAAAGCGTCATCATGTCGGCGCTAAACGTTTTGGGGATAACGACGGCAGCATAGTACGCGCCCGACTTAACGCCCTCGATAGCCTTTTCGCGATCGTTAAGCACAACCCAATCGAAGCTCTCGTTGCCGCGTAGGGTGGCGGTCACGTTTTCGCCCACGTTAACCTCGACGGGGATCAGATCGCTCTCGTAACCCTCATCGGTGTTGACCACGGCGATCTTAAGGTTGCCGGTATTGCCGTAGGGATCCCAGCTTCCGGCGATGTTAAACCATGCGTACAGGCACGGCACGATAATGAGACCCATCACGACGATCATGCCGATCACGGAGCGAGACACGTTTTGGACATCGCGCTTAAACAGGTGCAGGATGTTTTTCATTTATGCCTCACCTCCTTTGGAGTGCTTGCCGAGCGGGGTGGTGTCCCCGTCGTTTCCGCTTACGTTGTCAACGCCGTCGACATCTTGAGCCTTACGATGCGCACCGATATGCGGCAGACGGCTCGTGGGCTGTTCGCTGTCCTTGGTGCCCCGCTCGCTGGCGTTGAGACCAAACATGCGACGGGCGGCAGGGATGGCAGCCGTGTGCTCGCGCATCTCGCGGCGAAGGTCCTCGTCCGAAAGCGCCGAGATACGCATCTGGGTATTGAGGCTCGCACGGATGTACTCGATGTTGATGAGCCAGCCACAGATGGCGATGACCGAAATGATCCAGATAACAAGCAGGATGATCTTGCCGTTATTGTCGATATCGAGCACCGTCGAAAGTACAAAGAGCAGGACCTGGACGCCTACCACGGCGGCAAAACCGCCCTTGATGTAGTACGGGTAGCGATGCTCAAACGCCACGGCATGATCGAGCAGCTCGCGACGGTACGAATCCGAATCGAGCATGACGCGCATGGCCGTGCGCAGCGAATAGCGCTGGCGCGGCAGGTCGTTGGACTCGCAGATCATGAGGCCCGTCGTGGAAAGCTGCTTATCAAAGAGCAGATTGAGGTTGAGCAGCAACGGGCGCAGCTGCAGACCGATAAAGAGCGCCACGATCAGGAACACGCCCAGGATGCACAGGTTGAACAGGTAGTTGAACGAGTACATGCCGCCGACGGTCTCGCGCAGCAGGTTGATGCCATAGGTGAAGGGCAGCAGCGGATGCAGCCATTGGAAGAAGCCGGGCATCATCTCGATGGGATACATGCCCGACGAGCCGGGGATCTGCACAATGACGAGGATGACGCCAATGGCTTTACCGATATGCTTAAAGGTGGTGGACAGCGCATAGATGATGTTGACGTAGGTGAACGAGATAGCGATGCCGCCCAGCACGAACAGCAGCGGGTTGACGCACTGCACGCCAATCACCAAATCGCCCACCGTAACGATGATGGCCTGGAACGCACCCAGGATCACCATCAGCAGCCAGCGGCCAAAGTAGCCCTGACGCGCCGTAAAGCTACCGATGCCCTCGCGGTCGACCTCGAGCTTGTAGATAGCGATGAGCACATAGCCGCCTACCCACAGCGCCAGATTGGTGTAGAAGGGAGCGATGCCCGAGCCAAAGCTCTTGACTGGATAGATTGACTTGGACGTCAGCTCAACCGGAGATGCCATGAAATCTGCCACGTCATCGACGTCGACGTCCATGAGGTCGGCTAACTCGCCCATAGACTCAGAGGTCTGTAGCGCCGCAATGTCATTGGCGGCGGTCGCGAGCTTGTCCTGAACCTTGGCAAGGGAGGCGTCGGTTTGGGACAGCGTGGTCTTTGCCTGCTTGAGCGTGGCGTCGAGCTGCGCCAGCGTGCCGCGCGCGCTCGCTATCGTGGGGGTCATACCCGATACAATGCCGGTCAAATCGCCCGAAACGGCGGCAAAGGAGTCGAGCGCGCTCGAAGCCTTCGGCAGTGCGTTCTGCCCCAGATCGGTCTGAGCCTGACCGAGGTTAGCCGTACCGGTCTTAATTGCCGCGTTGAGTACGTTGCTCGCGTTCGAGATTGCCGTAGCGTCTTTTGCCATGGCGCTCGACTGTGCAGAGAGGCCATCCTTGATGCTCTGCAGCTTCTGGTTTTGCTCGCGAAGCGAATTGATGGTCGATGCGATGAGCGCGTCGGCGTCCTCCGACCCCGTTGACGTATCGTTAGCGAGAATCTGCAGGCGCTCGATGACAGCGCTGTTGTGGTCAATCGTCGCCTGAAGGGATTCGAGCGAGTTGTCGATTCGAGTGGTCGTGGACGTAACCGTACCGGTGAGTTTGCCAATCGCGGCGTTCGCAGAAGCCGATGTCTTGCTCAGCACGATGCTGCCCTCCGAAAGTGCCTTGGAGAGCGAGGTGATGGACTTGCCAGCCGTGGTGCGAGCTTCGCCCAGCAGATCATTACCCTGAGCGATTGCCTGCGTTAGCGAAGGCGCCTGTCCCTGCAGACCCGCCAGCGCGGCATCGGCCGAAGCAATCGAGCTGTTTGTCTTGTCGATGGCGGTGTTCATGTCGCCGATGGAATCACGTACTTCGCCCAGGGTATCAGACGCCTCGGACACCGAGTCCGCCAGCGAATCCTGGGTCTGGGTTGCCTTGTCTTTAAGGTCGATGCCGGCATCCTTGGCGATGCCCGCTACGGTCTCGCCCACCGTGGAGACAAACTCCGAGTTGATCTGCTCCTCGATGGTGTTGGCACCGGTATCGGTGACCTTGGGCGCAATGGCGCTCTTCTTCTCATTGACGTAATAGGTGAGCTTGGGCTGATGGTAGTTGCCGTCGAGCATCGAGACGAGATTGTCGGAGAAGTTCTTGGGAATCACGATGGCGGCATAGTATTCGCCACTTTCGACGCCCTCTTTGGCATCTGCCGCCGAGTCGACGAAAGTCCAGCCAAGCTGGTCGTTCTCCTTGAGCTGGTCGACCACCTTATCGCCTGCGTTAAGCTCGCCCACTAGGTCGTTCTGGGTGCCCTGATCGTTGTTGGCGATGGCGATTTTAATGCCCTGGGTATTTCCGTACGGATCCCAGTTGGCAACGATGTTGTACCAGGCATACAGCGATGGAATGACGCACACGCCCAGGGTGACCACCAGGGCGACGGGATTCATAAGCAGTCGCTTAATGTCGCGCTTAAATATCGCAAAGGAGACCTTTGCATTGGATAGTTTGCTGGCGAGACTCACGCTTGGACCATCCATCCTGTCGTTGAATCGAATCGTACTATCGACAACCATTGTACGTAGACGCTTTAGTGCCTCGCGGCACAATGGTGCTGAGTTTTGCGGGTAGCAATATACTACGAAGATGATTTAATGTACAGTTGTACAGTATCTTAAATTTCAGCAGGTCACAAAACCACAACCCCGACAAATAATTGATCCCTTGGGGACGGAGGAAAACGGATCACCGAGGGGGTCGGCCTGATCCGGTGATCCGCTTTCCTCCGTCCCCAAGGGATCATTCAAAAGGAAACGAGAGTGGAAAATCTCCCACTTCAAGCCCGCATTCGAGCCAAAAGTGGGAGATTATCCACTCTCGTTCTAATCTAGTTACGGTGCCGTATCCCCGAACTACATCAAGTTGCAGACAGCCGCCGCGAAGGCCACGGGGTCCTCGGGTAGAATGCCCTCGACCAGCAGAGCCTGGTCATAGAGCAGGCCGGAGTACTGCTTGATCTTGTCGGTGTCGCCCGCCTTCTGGGCAGCGACGAGCTTGGCAAAGACCGGGTGCTTGGCGTTGAGCTCGAGCACGCGCTGGCTCTTGGGCATACCGTCGGGCGCGCCCTCGGGACCCTTCTGGAGCACCTTCTCCATCTCGAGCGAAAGCGGGCCCTCGGTGGTGATGCACGCGGGAGCATCGGTCAGGCGCGCAGAGACGGCGACCTTCTCGACCTTGTCGTCGAGCGCCTCCTTCATGGCGCTAAAGAGGTCCTCGTTCTCCTTGGTGGCGTCCTCGGCCTCCTTCTTCTCGTCCTCGGTCGCCAGGTCAAGATCACCGGTCGCGACGTTCTTGAGCTCCAAGTGACGATCCTCGACCTCGGGCTCAGCACCGTCGGCAACGGCCTTCTCGGCAGCCTCGCGGGCAGCATCGTCCTCGTAGATCTTGGGCATATCGGCGGCAACGTACTCACGCATGGCCTGGAACGTGAACTCATCCACATCCTGCGTCAGCAGCAGCACGTCATAGCCGCGGTCGAGCACGCCCTTTACCACGGGTATCTTGGCCAAGCGCTCACGCGAGTCGCCGGCGGCGTAGTAAATGGCCTTCTGATCCTCGGGCATGCCCTTGGCATACTCGGCCAGGGTAATCATCTTCTGCTCCTTGGCAGACCAGAACAGCAGCAGGTCGGCGAGCTCATCGGCCTTCATGCCATAGCTCGAGTAGATGCCGTACTTAAGACCGCGGCCAAAGTTCTCAAAGAACTTCTCGTAGGCCTCGCGGTCGTTGTCACGCATATCCTCAAGGTCGGCGGTGATCTTCTTTTCCACACGCTTGGCGATGGTCTTGAGCTGACGGTTCTGCTGCAGCGTCTCGCGCGAGATGTTGAGCGACACGTCGGCGGAATCCACGACACCGCGGACAAAGTTGTAGTAGTCGGGCAGCAGGTCGTCGCACTTCTCCATGATCAGAACGTTGGAGCTGTAGAGCGCCAGGCCCTTCTCGTAGTCCTTACTGTACAGATCGAACGGCGCGCGGCCCGGCACAAACAGCAGGGCGTCATACTCGAGCGTGCCCTCAGCATGGAAGCTGATGGTGCGCGCCGGATCGTCAAAGTCGTGGAACGTGGACTTGTAGAACTCGTTGTAATCCTTCTGTTCAACGTCGGAGCTGCGCTTCTTCCAGATTGGCGTCATGGAGTTGATGGTCTCGAGCTCCTGGTAGTCCTCGTACTCGGGCTTGTAATCATCCGGCGCGTCCTCGGGCTTGGGTTTCTGGCGGCTCTTGCTCACCATCATCTGAATCGGGTAGCGCACATAGTTGCTGTACTGCTGAATCAGGCTCTTGAGGCCCCACTCGGTCAGGAAGCGATCGTAGGTCTCGGCCTCGCCGTCGGCGTCGAGCTTCTCGTTCTCACGCAGCGTCAGAATGACATCGGTACCGTGCTCGGCGCGCTCGCCATCCTCGATGGTGTAACCCTCAAGACCGTCGGACTCCCAAACGTGGGCGGTATCCTCGCCATAGGCGCGGCTCACGACCTTCACATGGCTGGCGACCATAAAGGCCGAGTAGAAGCCCACGCCAAACTGACCGATAATGTCCACATCGGAGCCCTGCTGCTCGGCGTTCTCGGTCTTAAACTCCTCGGAGCCGGAATGGGCGATGGTGCCCAGATTGCGCTCGAGCTCCTCGGCGGTCATGCCAATGCCGTTATCCGAGATGGTAATGGTGCGGGCGTCTTTATCAAAGGAGACGCGAATAGCCAGGTCGCCCTGATCGAGCTTGACACTCGGGTCCTGCAGGCTCTTAAAGTTGAGCTTGTCGACGGCATCGCTCGCGTTAGAGATAAGCTCGCGCAGGAAGATTTCCTTATTGGTGTAGATGGAGTTGATCATGAGGTCGAGCAGTTTTTTGCTCTCGGTCTTAAATTGACGCATGTGCAGTCCTTTCGCGCTACCCCCGTCCGCAAAAACGGCCCGGTTGCCCGAGCCGCATCGCAGACCTGCTATGTTCAGACTTAGATTTTATAACCCATTAGCGCGCATATATACATACGGAATCGAAAAACTGCATGTCCAAACGCTCCGATGCGCCAATTGCCAAGGAGTGTCCCCAGCTGCCGGCAGAAAAGGAACGTCCCTATCTGCCATCTACGCGCTTAGCCATCCAGGCATGGGGCTGGCCTTCATCCTCATAGTCCACCGGGGCAATCTGCGTGTAACCTGCCTTGGCATAGAGTGGCAGCACGTATTCCTGCGCGTGCAGCTTAATGAGCTTGGCGCCGGCATCACGCGCACACGTATCGCTGGCCTCGACAATCTTGCTCGCCAGACCGCGACGGCGCATGCTCGGCAGTACAGCCACGCGCCCCATAATATAGGTCTCCCCCGCCGCGACGTCTTCGTCCAAATCGCACGCCGGCGACACCGGAGCCTCTGCGTCAGCCGCGCGCTCAAGCTCTTCGGGAAACACGCGCGAGCAACCGGCAAGCTCACCGTCTACATAGAGCGTCACATGGATGCAGTTCGGATCCTCGTCGATAGCGTCGAACTCATTCTCGTAGCCCTGCTCGTCCATAAAAACGACGCGGCGCACCAACGCCGCGTCATCAAAGCATCCCGTCTTAAGTTGGATATCCATGGCTGCCCTTTCATTCAACGCGAACGTTAGGGACAGATTTTAGCGAAAATGAGCTCCGCGCACGCTAAACTTCGCGCGAGCCTTCGCCAGGCAGTCGTAATGACCCACATTATGGGCATCGCTCGCGATGAAGCTGTACAGGTTCTGATCGAACAGGCGCTGTGCCGGCTTTTTCTCGCGACCAAAGCGACCGCCGGCAATAAAGTCCGCCGAAGCCTGCAGCTTGCAGCCCATATCGACCAGGCGCTCCGCCACGCTTACATCCTTTTGAACCGCACGATAGCGCTCAGGATGAGCGATGATCACCTGGTAGCCACGGCACTGCAAATCGTAAATCGTGTTCTCGTATTCTCTAAACGCATACGCATCGGCATGCGTCGAAAGCTCGAGCAGGAACTCGTTGGTCCCATCGAAATGCAAGTGCTCCGCGGCATCGATACCAAGTTCAACGAGCTTTCGATGGTTGACCTCGAAGCCCATCTGGAGCGGAAAACCGTCAGCGTTATCGCGCAGCAGCTCAAAGGCATCCCACATCTTGTCGTAATCAAAATAGGGATCACGGCAGTGCGGGGTGCAGACAATTCTGGTTACGCCAGCCTGTTTGGCAGCCGCAAGCATCGCCAAGCTCTCATCGAGATCGGCGGCGCCGTCGTCTACACCCGGCAAGATATGGCAATGAATGTCACGCATAGGTCGGCCCTAATCAACTAAACGTTTGCTCGGTTGGTGAAGATGCCCTTTTTGGAAGCGCCCTGACCGTCGGAGCCCTTCTTAACCTTCTTACCGTCCTTGGTGTAGTAAGAATAGTAGTACTCGCTGGTCTCGGTCTCACAGTAATTCATGACGGTACCGATGAGCTTGACCTTCTCGGACTTCTTAAGCTGGGCGATAGCGTTGAGCGCCTCTTCGCGCTTGGTAAAGTCCTCGCGCACCACGAACAGCGTGCCGTCGGTCAGGCTGGCAATCTCGGCAGCATCGATGAAGGTGCCGACCGGAGGAGCATCGAAGATGACGTACTGGAACTTAGCAGACAGTGCCTTGACCAACTTGGAAAAGCGATGGGAGACGATGATGTCGGCAGGATTGGGAATGTGCGGCTCGGCATCGAGGAAGTAGAAGTTCTTCTGACCCGTCTCGACAATTGCCTGGTCAATGGAAATCTGCTCGGAAAGGACCGCATAGAGTCCGCCGCGCGAACGAACGCCGAGCATATCGGAAAGGGACCTGCGGCGCATATCGGCCTCGACCAGGAGCACGGACTTGCCGCTCGTGGCGATTGCCTGAGCAAGGTTAATGGAAACCGTAGACTTGCCCTCGTTGGGAATCGAGGACGTGACGGTAATGGTGCGAATGGGGTCGTCCACGCTCGCAAAGCGGATGTTGGCCAGAAGGGTCTTGGCGGCATTCTGTACAACGAGCTTATCGGTGTTCTTTGCCTTAGCCATGCCTATTTACCACCTTTCATAGCCGGAATTCGGCCAACAACGGGAATGCCCAGGAGCTCTTCTGCCTCTTCGGCACCGCGGATGCGGGTATTGAGCATGTCTGCCAAAACGACATAGGCAACTGCGATAAAGATACCGGCGAGGAACGCGACGGCAATATACAGCGTGCGCTTGGGGCCGCTGGGGGCTTCGGGGGTCTTAGCCTCGTCGATAACGTTGATGCTCTGGGCAGCGCCGACGTTCTGAGCGACCGTACTCACCGAGCTGGCCATGGCCTTTGCGACCTTAGCCGTCTCCTTGGCATCGGTGCCGGTAACCGAAAGCGTAATGACACGCGTGGTGGTCTCGGAGGAAACAGACACCTTGTAGTCATCCAGATCGGTGAGGCCCAGTTCATTGGCTGCACCGCTCTTAACGCTATCGCTATCCAGCAGCGTGGCGATATCGTTGGAAAGCATCTGGCTCGCCGAGAGATCGTTGTAGCTCATCTGACCGCTATCGTCGGTCTTGGCGAGAATGTACATGCTCGTCGTCGCGGTGTAGGTGTTGTCCATCGCAACGAAGGACACGATGCCCATGGCGATCGCGCAGACCACCGGAAGGGTGATGACCAGCTTGAGGTGCTTCTTCAGCAGCTGGAACAGTTCGAGAAGGGTCATGCAGCTTGCCTTTCATTTCCCCAGTTCGGATTGACAAAACTGTCAGTATGTTATCGCATCTTTTTACCGAGACCAAACTCTATACATAAGAAACAGGCTCTCCTGTAAAAATGTCGGAAGCAATCGTAAAATTGCACAACAACGCCGCACCCGAAAGTCAAATGCGGCGTCTATATCAATATCTATGTTGTATCGCTATGCGAATGGCTCGTCCTGCTGTATGGGAAACGTCACCGTAATGGTGGTTCCCACGCCCAACTCGCTCGACAGATCGAGCGCGGCGTGATGATACAGGGCCGCATGTTTGACAATGGCAAGCCCCAGGCCGGTTCCGCCGCGTGCCTTAGACCTACTCTTGTCCACGCGATAGAACCGCTCAAATACCTTGCCCTGTTCTTCAGGCGCGATACCGATTCCCGTGTCGGCAACAGCGAGGAACGGATGGCCTTCGTCGTTGGTGCCGCACTGCAACGTAACCGTACCGCCGGGTCGATTGTAGCGGATGGCGTTGCTTGCCAGATTATAGATGAGCTCGTCGATCAAGCGCGACACGCCTTCGATGACCACAGGCTTGGTCTCATGACTTATCGTCACATTCGCCTGACGGGCGACCTGTTCAAGACGCTGCTCAACCGCATAGATCGCACGTGAGAGTTCAATAGGCTCCGTGGACCCAATGGGCACCGCCTCGCCCTCAGTTGCACGCTCGGCCTCGTCCAAGTTAGACAGCGTAAGGATGTCGTTGACAAGCGCTGCCAAGCGGCCCGCCTCACGATAGATGCGACCGCCAAAGTTGCGCAGGTCGTCCTCGCCCTCGACCATGCCATTTGCGATGAGCTCGGCATAGCCCGAAATCGCCGTAAGCGGCGTCTTGAGCTCATGGGTGATATTCGCCGTGAACTCGCGGCGCATACGGTCGTTGTCCGCTAGCACCGCCATTTGGCGCTTGAGTTCCTGGCGCTGCGACTCGATACGCTCAAGCATGGGGACCATCTCGGCATAGGCGTGCTCATAGCTACGGCGTGGGTGATCCAAATCCACCTCTTGCAACGGCGCGATGATGGCACGGGACTCACGGCGCGCCATAAAAAACGAGAGTACTGCACCCGCTGCTGCGATAAGCAGCATCGGCGCCAGCATCGACAGCAAAATCGCCGCAACGCCAGGCTGGGCCTGCGCCAAGCGAACGACCTGGCCGTTATCAAGGGTGACGGCGCGATACAGCATAATCTCGTCGAGTGTAGAGCTTGCGCGCTCCGCGGAACCCGAACCACTCTCAAAGGCCTCGATGACCTCGGGGCGATCGCCATGGTTGGGCAGTGTGGAAGGCGACGCCTCGTTGTCGTAGGCAACAGATCCGTCCTTATTGATCAGCGTGATACGAAGATCCTCGCGATCGAGGCTTCGCAAGAACGGAATGGGCTCCTGCTGCTCGTCGAGGGCGGCAGCAATGAGCTCGGTTTCCTGCGCCAGATTGGCACTCGTGGCATCCGCCAAAGTGTTTTGCACAAAGAACGCACCCAGCACCGTAAACGCCACGATAACCGCCATGGCGCAGACAAAGATCGTCACAAAAACGCGGTGCGACAGCGTATGTTTTCCCTGGGGGGCGAAGACCACGGGTTACTCCTCCGATGCGGTGGCCGCGGTGTCGTCGCCTTCGGCACCATCACCGGCAGAAGGCTCGGCCAGGCGATAACCCACGCCGCGCACGGTCTCGATGGCGCTGGCATGCTCGCCCAGTTTTTGGCGAAGCGTCTGCACGTGCACGTCAACGGTGCGCGAACCGCCGTCGAAGTCCCAGCCCCACACGCTCTGCAGCAACGACTCGCGGGTAAAGACCACGCCGGGCTTGCGCATGAGGTACTCGAGCAGGTCGAACTCGCGCAGGGTGAGCTTAAGCGGCTCGCCGGCAACGGTCACCTCGCGATGGCTAGGCGAAAGCACGATGTCGCCCACGCTGAGCACATCGCTCGCCTGCTTGACCATGCCGCCGCGACGCAGCAGTGCGCGGCAGCGGCTCGCAAGTTCCATGAGCGAAAACGGCTTAGTCAGGTAATCGTCGGCACCGCCATCGAGCGCCATCACCTTGTCGAGTTCGGTGTCCTTGGCGGTAAGCATCATGATGGGCACCGTCGCCGTCAGGCGATCGGCACGCAGGCGACGCATAATCGCCAAGCCATCGGTGTCGGGCAGCATGATATCGAGCAGCACAGCATCGGGCACCCGTCGCGCCACGGCAGCTTTAAACTCGCCATCACACGAAAAGCCCTCGGCCTCGATTCCCTGCTTGCGCAGCGCGTAGACTGTCAAATCCCTGATGTTGTCATCGTCCTCGACGTAATAGATCATGTTGAACCCCTTTGCGGCCGATATGACCGCATCTTAACCCTAAAGGCACCTGTAAAAGACAGCGTCAGCCAAAACGCCCCGTCAAATAATCCGCGGTGCGCGGATCGGACGGATTCTTGAAGAGTTGCGCGGTGGGCGCGTGCTCCACCAGCTCACCCAGCAAAAAGAACGCAACCGAATCGGAAATACGCGCGGCCTGCTGCATGTTGTGCGTCACGACCACCAGCGTGCAGGTCTCCTTGAGCTCGCAGGCCAACTGCTCCACCACCAACGTCGACACAGGGTCGAGTGCCGAAGTCGGCTCGTCCATCAGCAGAATGTCGGGCTGCACGGCAAGTGCGCGGGCGATGCACAGGCGCTGCTGCTGTCCACCCGAAAGACCCAGGCCCGACTCTTTGAGCTTGTCCTTGACCTCGTCCCACAGGGCAGCGCGACGCAGGGAGTCCTCGACCAGCTCATCGAGCACGGCGCGGTCGCGCACACCCATACCGCGAGGACCGTAGGCGACGTTGTCGTAGATGCTCATGGGAAATGGGTTGGGGCGTTGGAACACCATGCCCACGCGCTGGCGCAAACGGCAGATGTCGCAATCGCCCAGGATATCTTGACCATCGAGCGCAATCTTGCCCTCGATGCGGCAATCCTTGATGCCGTCGTTCATGCGGTTAAAGCAGCGCAGCAACGTGGACTTTCCGCAGCCCGAAGGCCCGATGAACGAGGTGATCTGCTTGTCGCGGATCTTGATATTCACGTCCTTGAGCGCATGGTGGTCGCCATAGAACAGGTCGAGGCCCTCGACGTCGATGCGCGTCGGCGAGGCGGCAAGATCCTCTGCCGTGGGGCGAGTCGCATCCCCAACCTCGCGCTCATGCGCGGCCTCGGCCTGCGCTTCCATGAGTTCTTCAAGCTCCGTGGGCTCCACAGCCGCAGCAGCCGTCATACCGCACACCTCCATATCGATATCAATTCAGCAGTATCGATAGTAGGAATCGCGGCTCATACGCACGTGAGCACATTGTCAAGTGTTTGTAAGGGCACGCTAGCTATGCGGCGGGCAGCTCGATGGTGAATATCGTGTGTTCGGGCGTCGATTCACATGCAACGGTACCACCGTGTGCCGCGATGATCTCCTTGGCAATAGCAAGGCCCAAACCGGCACCACCGCGATTGGTCGCACGCGCCGCATCCAGGCGATAGAACTTCTCAAAGATCACCTTGAGCTTAGCCGCAGGGATAGGATCGCCCTGATTGATAAAGCGCACGCGCACGCCGCCATCGTCTTGGCGCCTGGCCTCAATCGTGATAGTCGAGCCCTCATAGCTATAGGCGACGGCGTTTTTCATGATGTTGTTAAACACGCGGGCCATCTTATCGCCATCCACGAGCACCGTCAGGTCCTCGCGAATATCAACCTGGGCTTCCTTATGTTGCTCGTTGAGGATGGGATAGAACTCGTCAGCCACCTGAGCCAGCAGCAACCCCAGATCAACATAGCCGCGCGTGAGCACGATATCGTGGAAGTCAAAGCGCGTGATATCGAAGAACTCTTCGATGAGTGCATCGAGCCGGTGCGCCTTGTCGAGCGCCACGCCCGTAAAGTGCGCACGTTGCTCAACCGGCAGCTCAGGAGCCTCTTGCAGCAGCGAAAGATAGCCCACCACACTGGCAAGCGGGGTGCGTAGGTCATGTGCCAAGTACGTGACCAGATCGTCCTTGCGATGAGACTCGTCACGCAAGGCCTGCTGCACCTTGCGCTCGCGATCGCGCACACGGTTGAGTGCGCCCTCGACCTCCAGGAAGTCGCCGTCGATGTTGTCCCAGGTGTCGGGGTGATCGATCAGGCGATCTTGAATACGAGCGGCCAGCACACAATCGGCATGCTGCTCGCCCTGCTCATAGCCCTGGTAGTACAGGGCGCGGCCGCAAAAGAACAGCACGCACACGGCAAGCGCCAGCACAAAGCCAAGCATGTTGAATACAAAGCCGGCATCGAACAGCACCGGCCCTTCGATGCCGCCGAGTGCCATGGCGCCAATCGCCAACGTCATGGCCCACGCGGCACCGCCAATCACCACGCAGCGGCGTACGATTTCAAATCGATCGATCAGCAAAAAGCCGACAAGCAGCACCGCCAAGATTCCAGCGATGTTATCGATGCCAATCAGCAGCAGGCTCAGCAAAAAGAGTAGCACCGTTGCAAGCGCGCGGTTGTCGACGACCGACCTCACGTATTCAAAGAGTCGATCGGGCACCTCGAATGCCTGCCTATCGTCTTTTGTCATATCCACTTCCCCACCATCAAAGGCGTTATTCGATTATGTAGCCGACGCCCCAGACGTTTTTGATAAAGCGCGGCTTTTGAGCGTCGTCACCGATCTTTTCGCGCAGGTGGCGAATGTGCACCATCACCGTATTGTTGGAGCCGGGCATAAAATCCTCGTTCCACACCGCGCGGAACAGATCCTCCACGGCCACCACACTGCCGCGATGCTCGACCAGATACAGCAAGATGGAATACTCGATGGGCGTGAGGCGCACCGTCCACCATTACGGAACGAGCATCGCGGTTGATCTCCAGGCCGTCGAGCTGGATGATCGGCGACTCGGCCACCTGCGCGCGGCTACCGTAGCTGGTGTAGCGGCGAAGCTGAGCATGCACGCGCGCGATGAGCTCAAGCGGACGGAACGGCTTAACCACGTAATCGTCCGCGCCAAGCGAAAGGCCCTCGATCTTGTCTTGCTGGGCATCGCGCGCCGTCAGCATGATCACGGGATAGGTATGGCTGGAACGGATCGTACGCAGCAACTCAAGCCCATCGATATCGGGCAGCATGACATCCAGCAGCGCAAGATCGAACTCCTGCTCCAAGATTGCCTTGGCAGCATCGGCCCCGCTATAGGCGACCTGTACGTCAAAGCCTTCTTTTGTAAGGTAGATACCAACCAAGTCGGCGATGGCCTTTTCGTCATCAACTACCAAAATGCGCTCGTTCATGCGTGCTCCTCTCGCGCTCCATTATGCCCGAGGGGGCGCATGCCACACACAACAAGCGTGGGTGATTAAGTCGGCCTTAAGCACCCTTGTGCCCGTTCGGGCGCGGATGTGGGCCACGCACGCACGCGATGGTCGCCGACACCGGCAAACGATATACTCTAGTTCCAGAAGAGACCATCCCGTCGAAAGCGAAATCTGTGAAGTCCCTCACCTCTTTTGCAAAGCGCTCAGCTCAGCTTGCCGCCGGCTTTGTCTGCGCTATCGCCCTTGCCGCTGGCGTGCCCACCGTCGCCGGCGCCCAAGTACTCACGACCGACAATGTTTGCGGCAAAACCGCCGATGCGCGCGGCATCACGGCCGAAAATCTGCCCGATATCGATGCGACCAATGCGCTCGTCATGGGCAAAGACGGCACCGTCTACTATGGGCGCGGCGCCGATGAGCAGGTTAAAATCGCCTCGATCACCAAGGTCATGACCGCAATCCTAACCGTCGAGAATTGCAAGATGGACGAGAAGGTCACGGTGAGCGACGCCGCAGCCACCGTGGGTAATTCGACCGCCGGCTTGCTCGAAGGTGACGAGCTTACCGTGGAGCAGGCACTGCGCGGCCTGATGATTCCCTCGGGCAACGACGCCGCCGTCGTGCTCGCCGAATATGTGGGCAAGAAGATCGACCCTAAGACCAAAGACGCCGAGGCAACCTTTGTGAAGGCCATGAACGAGCGCGCTAAGAAGCTCGGCTGCACCGGTACGCTTTTTGAAAACCCGCATGGTCTGGACTTTGATGAGTGGGCTGGCGATATGCACTCAACCGCACACGACGTAGCGCTGATGATGCAGGAGGCCATGAAAAACGACACGATCCGCGAGGTCGTAGCGAGCGAGGATTCCTGGATCGAGGTCACGGGCGCCGACGGCACCGACCATTCGCATTCCATGGACACGCACAACGTTTTGCTCGGTCAGGACGGAAACATTGGCGGCAAGACCGGCACCACCGACGACGCGGGCTACTGCTTTACGAGCGCCTACAACCGCGACGGCGACGAGATCTACACTGTTATTTTGAACTCCACCACCACCGACCAGCGCTTTACCGATACCGCCAGCCTTGCCAACTGGTACTACGGCCACAAGGTGACGGTCACAATCGCCAACACGCAGGAAAAGACCGCCAACGGCAACCCGCTTATGGCGCGCATTGGCCAAACCGACTGGACGGATAAGACGATCGACGCCACACTCGCCGATCCTACGGCGCAAGCGACCGTGTTTTCCCTTGCCGGCGAGGTGACCGAAAAGGTTAGCTACGACGATCTTTCGGGCACGGTGCATGTGGGCGACAAGGTGGGCAGCGTCACGCTCAAGCAGGACGGCACCAAGATCGCCGTCATGGACCTGGTTGCCGACGAGGAAGGCGCAGGGCCGAATCCCATTGAGTGGCTACTCGTGAAGCTCGATCGCTTGGGCCGCCGCATCGACAACCGCCCGCTCACGGCAGAAAGCGAGACCGTCGCCAAGGCGCCCGAGGTGTAGTGCGCAAGAATAATAAGTCCGCTGAAAGGAGGCGTCCGAAAGGATGCCTCCTTTTTTGAGGTTCGAATCCCCAGCCGCCATTCTTGATAATAAAAAGGGCCCCAAATGGGACCCTTCTTCAAATTCGTACTGGCGGAGAGCTGGGGATGTCCGGGCATGCTGCGCATGCCCTCCGGCTTCAAAGCCTGGCGGCTTTTCGCCCACGGGCTACAAACGCTTTCGCGTTTGCTTAACGCCCGTGCCCTCTCGGGTTCGAATCCCCAGCCTCCTTTCTCCGCACAAAAAAGGGCCCCAAATGGGACCCTTCTTTCAAGTCATACTGGCGGAGAGCTGGGGATTCGAACCCCAGATGCCCTTTTGGGGCATACTCGCTTAGCAGGCGAGCACCTTCGGCCTCTCGGTCAGCTCTCCGTAACAGCCGTTCTATAGTAACCAAACAGCCAAGGATGAGCAAGAGGAAATTTTCTAATTGCCTAGCAGCCTTTCCTTCTTGAAAGCATCGCCTACCCCAGCGAGCGGTTGAGGGAGCCGAGCTCGTCGTTGCCCATGGTGCGCCACATTTGGAAGATACAACCGCGCGCCAGGAAAAAGAAACCGTTGTCGACCAGTTGCACAGCGGCATCTGCCAGCTGATTCGTCACGGCGGACACTGGCGGCAGCTCTAGTCCAGCCTTGTGGATGGTCTCGACCGCTTCCTCGAACGTCGGAGGCTCGCTGACGCCCATCTCGTTCATAAGGCCCTGCATTTCTTCCAGCGCGCTGCTGCCCGACTCCTCGCCGCGCGGCACCAGACGGTAACAAGCCAGCGCCAGGTCGAGCTGATCGCAATTCCAATAGGCAAACGCCAAGCGATAGAACAGGTAGCCGATTGCAGAACGATCGCTGGCAATACGTAGGCCGTGGCGCGCCACCTCGATAATCTCGTCAAAGCGCTCCAGACGCGCAAGCACGTTGATGAGCGCAAAGTGCGACTGCATGGACGAGCGCGCCAGATCGTAAAGATGGCGCACCTCGGGCAGTGCTCGTTCAAAGTCCTCTTGCTCGGCGTAAAAGCTGCAGATCTCGTGCTGGGCAAAGTACAGCGCATCGGGCGCACGAAGGATTCGCACAGAGCGGTCTTCTTCCAACACCGGTAGCACCATGCGCACCAGCTGGTTATCGCAAAACTGCGTTTGAACCGGACCTGTCGCCAAAAGCTCGGCGACGGCGCACTTAGCCTCCAACTCCTCAACAAGACGGGAAAAGCCTTCAAAAGCACCTGTACGGTCGACTTTTGCCTGCTCGCGCAATTCAACAACACGGGCCACGTATGGGTCGTCGTCCTCTTCCATGACCTCCAACTCGTCAGCCGTATCGGCAAGCAGCAGATCGCGCAGCGCCGGCGGCAGCGTGCGATGGTCATCACGCGGACGAGCATGAACCTCCGCAGGCTCAATCGTCTCCGGAGCGGTTGACTCATACGCCTCAAGTACACGCTTGCACGGCATATCGTCCATGTCCATGCTCTCAAGATCCTTGGCGACAGGCACGCAATCGGCCAGATAGGCCGCGCGCCCAAAGAAATACGTTGCGACAACGCGCTCGCCCTGCTCACTGTCGGGAGCAGCAATCTGCACATAGCAGCGCGTGATGCAGGTGCCCGCGGCAAAACACGCTGCTGCAAGCGTGAGCGCCACGCGCGCATCGTGCTCCGCGGCCCAGATCGCACGCGCGTCCTCGTCCAACTCGCGCCAGGCGTCATCTTGAGCGTCGTATTCACGTTGCGGCATGGCATCAACGACAGACTGCCCAAACCGAACGAGCACAATCCCCTCGGCAACGTTTGCCCGATAGGTATAGTCGAGCCGCGTGACCACGTTAAGTGCCTCGACAATACGCGCGAAGCGGGTACGCACATCCCACTCACCGCCCGGCTGGCAAGCCACCGTACCCGGTTTGCCCCACGGGTTATCGCTCGAGGCCGTATCAAGCAGTCGGGGAACATCGTTGGTCGTCTTGGCGATATGCCACGCATCAAAGAGCGCGCAGCCCTCAAGGCTCGGCGAGGATGCCGCAGGGACCAATCCGGCCCCGATGTGCTCAAGGATGCCGGAGAGACGGTTAAGACGGCACTCGATGGCAAGCAGCATGTCAATCTCGTCCTGGTCCAGCAGGCTGCGATCAAAATTGAGATAGAAAAGCTTTGAGCGATCGATGCGAGCCAGGCTCATCTCGGACTTAGCGGCGATGGTGCGCAAGCGGGGCAAGTCAATTTCACTCATAAGGGCGGCGGCATAACGCTCGATACCGCTCGGATTCTCGGCATGGTCAACGCGGTAAAGCAGCGTCTCGATAGCATCGGGGAGCGGTGCCGTGTTAAAGCCCAAAAACACCTCGACCGGCTCGGGCAACTTTACGAGCTTGATCTTGTCGACAACGTTTTGCATACCCTCGTCGAGTCCGTCGGCGTCCGCCGTGCTCGCAATGGTATTTTCGGAGTCAGTGAATATCACGTAGCGCAGGAACATCGATGCCATGAACTCGCCGTAAGGAAGGGAGCGGGCCGAATTCCATGTCTCGTGTTCGGACTGTTCGCGCATGGGACCTTCGGGAGAGCCGACGGTTCGCGCGCACGCGCGCATTGTGCCGTTGGCTCCCCGAACCACAATCTCACCAATACCGGAGTCCGACTCGTCAAGGACGAGTTCCATATCGGGATCGTTGGGCAGCGGAGCCTCGCTAACGGGGCGGTCCACCTTGTACACCTCACCCGAAACGCTTACGTAGCCCAAAAGCGACACATGGCTTTTGCCAACGAATTCGACGACATAACAAGATTCATGCTGATCCTCGCCAAAGAGTTTCCAGACCACGCCATATGAGCGTCCCGCAGGCTGCTCGGGCATCGCCGGAAAGCGCTTCTTGGGATCGAGAAACCTGAGCTTGTATGTCGGACGCTCTGCCACGAAATATCACCCTGATCGGTCGCTTGAGAAGGAGTGGTCGCGAATAAGTCGCGACATCTACTCGGAATCTTACACGAGTCGACAGGAAATCGTCCCTTTGGACAAAAGCACTCAAGCTGGCGTAAAAGAAAAGCCCCCGTTGCCGGGAGCTTTAATCTCAAATGGTGCGGCGTATAGGATTCCGCGCATCCGCTGCGCGGATCCGCACCGGCTTCGCCCGCCTGCCGGCGCGCTCGCCCGCGGGCTAAAAACGCTCCGCGTTTTCTTTACGCCCGCGCCTCGACCGAGGTTCGAATCAATGCAGAGCTTACGTAAAAGAAAAGCCCCCGTTGCCGGGAGCTTTAATCTCAAATGGTGCGGCGTATAGGATTCCGCGCATCCGCTGCGCGGATCCGCACCGGCTTCGCCCGCCTGCCGGCGCGCTCGCCCGCGGGCTAAAAACGCTCCGCGTTTTCTTTACGCCCGCGCCTCGACCGAGGTTCGAATCAATGCAGAGCTTACGTAAAAGAAAAGCCCCCGTTGCCGGGAGCTTTAATCTCAAATGGTGCGGCGTAT
>DXMB01000003.1:0-6238 GCA_019414425.1 Collinsella sp. | reverse complement strand
GAAAAGCCCCCGTTGCCGGGAGCTTTAATCTCAAATGGTGCGGCGTATAGGATTCGAACCTATGACGTTCTGATTCGTAGTCAGACCCTCTATCCAGCTGAGGTAACGCCGCGACTTGTTGATTATTATGCACATGGACTGAATAATGGTCAAGCATTTTTTCAAAAAAAGTTATCGAATTTGATTTTTAATCATTTGGAGGGCTTGGCGCGATCTTCGACGCATCGCGATATAAGAAAAGCCCCCGTCGCCGGGAGCTTTAAAGTCAATTGGTGCGGCGTATAGGATTCCGCGCATCCGCTGCGCGGATCCGCACCGGCTTCGCCCGCCTGCCGGCGGACTCGCCCGCTCGCTAAAAACGCTCCGCGTTTTCTTGACGCTCGCGCCTCGAACGAGGTTCGAATCTCCGCAATGCCCCCGTAAAGGAAAAGCCCCCGTTTCCGGAGGCTTAAAACTCAATTGGTGCGGCGTATAGGATTCGAACCTATGACGTTCTGATTCGTAGTCAGACCCTCTATCCAGCTGAGGTAACGCCGCAACGCACGGATTATTATGCACGTGACCCCTCGATGGGTCAAGCGACAATTTGGAAAAATTTTACGAAGTGATGATTAAGACGCCCGCGCCTCGACCGAGGTTCGAATCCATGCATGGTTTCCAAAAAAGAAAAGCCACCGTTGCACGGAGGCTTCAAGTTCGATTGGTGCGGCGTATAGGATTCCGCGCATCCGCTTCGCGGATCCGCATCGGCTTCACCCGCCTGCCGGCGCGCTCGCCCGCGGGCTAAAAACGCTCCGCGTTTTCTTGACGCCCGCGCCTCGACCGAGGTTCGAATCCATGTGGTGTTGCCATAAAAGAAAAGCCCCCGTTGCCGGAGGCTTTCAATTTCAATTGGTGCGGCGTATAGGATTCGAACCTATGACGTTCTGATTCGTAGTCAGACCCTCTATCCAGCTGAGGTAACGCCGCAGCGCAAGACATATAAAACCACTTTAGCTTATTGGAGTCAAGCACAATCTCAAACTTTTTTGTGGAACGCAGTTTTGTCATGCTGCTCCGCATATACCGTCGTTCCCCGTACGATCGATTGGCTTTTCGATCACGTCAAACTTAGCATCAAGTTCCCTCAGGAGCGATCTCACCCGCTGGGCACAATCATAATCGGCAAACGAGATACTCAACATGCGAGCAACCTGGTTAGATGTCCGGACCCCATAGAAATGCTCCAGGGCCACAAGCCCCTCGTGCGCCACAAACGTCTCAACCACATGCGGCGACTCCTCGTAGCACCATTGGGTCAACGGACCCTCGCTCGTCTGTCGAACCACCAGGCCACCCATGCCAGACGGCTCACACGTTACAAGCAGGTACTCCCCGCCCTCGTCGCTCTCAAACAAAACCACCCGATCATCAAACAGCTCCATCGCGTCCCCTTTCTCTCGCTCTTATTTAGCAAAAGCATAGCAGGTAGATTGCTGTATACAGAACAGTTGTTCGTGTGTTTTCTATTGAGCTGTCCGCACGGCATGGTATGGACCTGCGCACGAAATAGGGCGCCCCCGAAGGAGCGCCCTTGCATATCGCCTATGCAGCCAAGTTACGCGACCGGCTCAATCTTCTCGAGGCCGCCCATGTAGGGACGCAGGACCTCGGGGATCGTGATGGTGCCGTCGGCGTTCTGGTAGTTCTCCAGAATGGCAGCCATGGTACGACCAGCCGGCAGGCCGGAACCGTTAAGGGTGTGCAGGTAGCGCGAACCCTTGAAGTTCTCGGGGTCGCGATACTTGATGTTGGCGCGACGGGCTTGGAAGTCGCCGCAGTTGGAGCAGGAGCTGATCTCCTTGTAGGCGTTGTAGCTCGGCAGCCAGACCTCGATGTCGTAGGTCTGACGGGCAGAGAAGCCCAAGTCGCCGGTGCACAGGCTAATCACGCGATACGGAAGGCCCAGCTGCTGCAGCAGGTACTCGGCCTCGGCGGTCATGCTCTCGAGCTCCTCGTCGGACTCCTCCGGCTTAGCGAACTTGACCATCTCGACTTTGTCGAACTCGTGCTGACGGATGATGCCACGGGTATCGCGACCGGCGGAACCGGCCTCCTCGCGGAAGCAGGGGGTGAAGGCGGTGTAGCGGCGCGGCAGAGTGTCGGCATCGAGGACCTCGCCGGCGTGCAGGTTGGTGAGCACGACCTCGGCGGTGGGAATCAGGAAGTTGTCGTCCGAGACGTGATAGGCGTCGTCTTCGAACTTGGGCAGCTGGCCCGTGCCGAACATGGTCTGACGCTTGACGACGATAGGCGGCCACCACTCCTTAAAGCCACGGCTGGTGTGCGTATCGAGGAAGAAGTTGATAAGGGCGCGCTCCAGGCGGGCGCCGGCGCCACCGAGAACGGTGAAACGGCTGCCGGAGAGCTTGTTGCCGCGCTCGAAGTCAAGGATGTCGAGGTCGGTGCCCAGATCCCAGTGCGGCTTAAAGTCGAAGTCGAACTCGCGCGGGGTGCCCCAACGACGGCGCTCGATGTTCTCGTCCTCGTCCTTGCCGTACGGCGTGGCCTCGCAAGGAATGTTGGGCAGGTGAGCCATGAAGTCGTACTGCTCCTGCTCGAGGGCGGTGCGGCGCTCGGCCAGACCGTCAATCTTCTCGTTGACGGCGCGCACGGCCTTCTTGGCGGCCTCGGCCTCGTCCTTCTTGCCCTCCTTCATCAGGGCGCCGATCTTCTTGGACTCGGCATTGCGCGTGGCTTGAAGTTCCTCAACCTCGGTGATGACGGCACGACGCTCGTCGTCGAGCTCAAAGAACTTCTCGCGATCCCAAGACGTCTGGCGGTTAGCCATGGCGACATCGATGGCATCGGGGTTCTCGCGAACAAACTTGATATCAAGCATTAGATCCTCCGGCGATATACATTCCATTTAGGTTGCAACCTTGTACATGTATGGGCAAGTATATACTTATGAGCGTTTACGACCCAACTCAACTACGCAAGAAGGCACCCAATGGACGCAGTTTTTTCCTTTTTGTTTGGCACCCGCACCGGTTTTGCCATCCTTTTCGCCGGCGGCATCCTGCTGTTTGCGATTATTGCCTTTGTAATGGAGAAGCGCACCCATAAGATGTATGTCGACCGCGGCCCCAAGTCCGAGGACGAAGAAGACAGCTTCTGGGACTAACCTGCCAAAAGGGACAGGTTTATTTTGGTCGGTTTTATCTGGGCAAACGCAAGTGCCCCGCAACTGGAATTGAGCCAGTTGCGGGGCACTTTTCGCTAAAAGGACAAAACCGCAGGAAAAACCTACCAAAACAAACTGTCCCTTTTTTGGTCGGTTTTACTGGAGGGTTGCGTCGATTGCCTTGACCAGGGCGCTGCGCATGCCGGCGTCCTCGAGCGCAACGACGCCCTTGATGGTGGCACCACCGGGCGAGCATACGGCATCCTTCATCGCCGCAGGATGCTGGCCAGTTGCAAGCTGCAGCTTTGCCGTACCCAGCACCATCTGGCTCACAATGCGATAAGCATCCGCACGCGGGATACCGTGCTTGACCGCCGCATCGCCCAAGGCCTCGATTGCCATGGCGACAAACGCCGGAGCGCAACCACCCACCGTGCCGCCCACAAACAGCAGGCTTGTGTCGAGCTCGACGACAGCGCCAAGCTTACCGAGCAGGTCGAGCACCACAGCACGCTGCTCGTCGTTAAGCGTCGAAACCTTCTCGCAGGCGATGACGCCCTCGTCCACCGAAACCGGCGTGTTGGGCACCGTCGAGATATGCGCGACGCCCGGCAGGACCTGCTCCCACTTGGCACTGTCCCAGGTCCAGGCAACCGACAGAACGACCTTTTTGGCAAGAGCATCCTTGAGCGGGGCGAATACCTTCTCGATCATGTACGGTTTGACCGCAGCGACCACGATATCGGATGCGGCGACAACCTCGGCGGCATCGTGGCAGGCGACCATGCCGCGCGCCTCGCAGCGCTCAACCAGTGCGTCGTAGCGACCCGCGCAGGCGCACATGTCGCTCGCAGCTACACCGGCAGCGATCCAGCCATCGGCCATAGCGCTCGCCATATTGCCAAAACCGACAAATCCAATCTTCATATCGCATAGTCCTTTCAGACACATTCCTCAAAACGAAAGGTATTGTCCCACGCCATTGTTTCGTATTGCTGACCTATTTGTGATACGGCTCACCGCGGCTAATCTTGCAGGCGCGGTAGATCTGCTCCAGCAGCACCACGCGCGCCAAGTTATGCGGCAAGGTAATACGTCCAAAGCTGAGCATCTCGTCGGCTCGTGCGCGCACGTCATCGCTCACGCCGTCCGATCCGCCAATTACAAAGGCGATGTCGCTGTTACCACGTAGCATAAGATCATCGAGCCGCGCCGAAAGTTCCTCGCTCGAGCGCTCTTTGCCCTCAATGGCCAGCAAGATTACATGTGCTCGAGGCGGCAGGGCTGTAAGAATCGCCGCCCCCTCCTTGTCGCGCGCGGCATCCACGCCGCCCGCCTTAGCCGGGTCGATATCGGCCACCTCGCGGATATCCACCTTGGCATAGGCACCTAGGCGCTTGGTGTACTCAGCGCACGCGTCCTTCCAAAAGCGCTCCTTGAGCTTACCGACGCAAACGACGGTGTATTTCACGCGCGTCTACTCCTTCGAATCGTTTTGAACTTTGCCGGCGGCCAGCATCTGCTCGAACATCGAGGCCGACTGCGAAAAGTCGCTCGGCAGCACGACCGTCGAGGTTTTACCCGTGCGAGCGAACTCCGTCATCATCTCGGACCACTGCGTAAACATGAACAGTTGGTTGGCCTCGTCATTGCCGACACCCGTCTCCTGGATGATCTCGAGCGAATCTTTGATACCCAGTGCGATGGCCTTGCGCTGGTTGGCGATGCCCTCGCCCGCCTTTTCCATTGCCTCGGCCTCGGCGGTCGCCTCGGTGACGCGCTTGATGCGGTCTGCCTCGGCGAGCTCCTGTGCCGCAGCGCGCTTGCGCTGGGCGGCGTTGATGTCGTTCATGGAGTTCTCAACCTCGGTCGGCAGTGCGATTTTGGTGATGAGCGTCGACACGAGGGTGAAGCCGTAGGCGGCCATCTGCTCGGAAACGGTAGCGTTGACATCCTTGGCGATGTCATCCTTCTTGGCAAAGACCTCATCGAGTGTGTAGACAGGAATCGAAGAGCGCAGGGCGTCGGTGATGAAGTCACGCATCTGGTCGACGGGCTCCTGCAGCATGTAGTAGCTCTTGTAGATGCCCGAATCTGCCGGGCCGGCGCCCATGTCGTAGCTCACGTGGTACTGAGCGGAGACCTCAAGGCCGATGGTCACGTTGTCCTGGGTCTTAACGTCGATGCCAAAACCGTTTTTCATGGTGCGCAGGCTCACCGTGGCGGCCTTGCGGTCGATCACGGGCACCTTCACGTGGAAGCCCGCGTTGACGATACGATTGAACTTACCCAAGCGCTCGATGATTACGGCGTGCTGCTGTTCAACGACATAACAGGCGTTGGGGAGCAGCAGCAACAGGATGATGATGGGAATCAAAAGGCTGGTAAGGGCGGCGATGATACCGGAAAACAGCATGGTCTCTCCTCTGATAGGCACACGTTGCCATTAGGATACCCGCAGGAAGCAGCTGTGTGACACCAACAAGAGAACCCGTGGTCAAAAAAGGCCAAATATGAGTACTGTTACCAGTTTAGTAACAGCGTATTTGGGTCAAAATCGCTTCTTTGAACCCGAGATCTATCGAAATTACTTCATTTTGTCTCAAGGTTGAGCCAAATTAGCGTACATCTGTTGCGTAAAATGAGCAAAAATAGCTTCGTGAAATGTCTCTATTTTTGTGCCAGTACTCATATTTGCCACTTTTTGACCACAGGGGCATCTACCGCGCGAAATCGATAGGTCAAATCTGCCAAAAACGGCCCGTAAAAGAGCTCACATTGCTGGGAGCTCTTTCATTCAATGGTGCGGGCGAAAGGACGTCCGCGTATCCGCTTCGCGGATCCGCACCGGCCTCGGCCGCCTGCCGGCGTCCTCGCCAGCTCGCTAAAAACGCTCCGCGTTTTCTTTACGCTCGCTCCTTCACAGGTTCAAGTCCCTGCGATGAGCACATAACAAAAAAGCTCCCATTGCTGGGAGCTCTTTCATTTAATGGTGCGGGCGAAAGGACTTGAACCTTCATGGGGTTGCCCCCATACGGACCTGAACCGTACGCGTCTGCCAATTCCGCCACG
>DXMB01000029.1:0-26742 GCA_019414425.1 Collinsella sp. | reverse complement strand
AGGATGCGAGCCACGACGTCCACATACTGCTTGTGCACGCGTCGAGTTTTGCCGTCTGTCTGTCGATATTCCATGGCCCCTATTATCGAACGCATGTTTGCATATTGTAAAGCGAACAGACTGTGGTTTTGGAATGTCGGAGCGAACGCGCGTGTCCGCATGGCGTGATAGCAAAAAGAACACCCACGGTCAACAGGGCTAATATTCAATTTTAGTGCCAAAAAATTACTTCTCCCATCAGAACTCGGCAAAGAAACCCGCAGGAGGTGATACGATTTATCATGTTTCTGTAACGTGCCTGCAAACTTCGAGAAAGCCCATATATGGACGTAACGTTCTCAACCTTCCTCGGCCAAATTGTGTCGAACCCAGTCCTTGCCGTCACCGTGATCCTCGCGCTCGGCGCCATCTTCGTCAACGGATGGACCGACGCGCCCAACGCCATCGCGACCTGCGTCACCACGCGCTGCATGCCCGCCCGCGCCGCCATCCTCATGAGCGCCGCATTCAACTTCTTGGGCGTGCTCATCATGACGCACTTTAACGCGAGCGTCGCCAACACCATCTCACATATCGTCGACTTTGGCGGAAACAGCACCATGGCACTCGCGTGCCTCTGCGCGGCGCTCTTCTCCATCGTCGTCTACGGCGCCACAGCGTCGCGTTTTGGCATCCCCACCTCGCAAAGCCACAGCCTTATCGCCGGCCTGACCGGTGCTGCCATCGCCCTCGGCGGCGCGAACAGCGTCAACGTCCACGAGTGGATGAAGGTCATCTACGGCCTGGCGCTCTCCATCGGTCTGGGCTTTGTCATGGGCTGGGTCCTGTGCAAACTCGTCTCTATTCTGTTTGCCGCCGCCAATAGGCGACGTGCCAACGTCTTCTTTAAATACGCTCAGATTGCGAGCGCTGCGGCCATGAGCTTTATGCACGGCGCGCAGGATGGACAGAAGTTCATCGGCGTGCTCTTTTTAGGTGTCGCCTTCGCCAACGGCCAGACGAGCGTCGGCGACGCCGGCATCCCCATCTGGATTATGCTGCTGTGTTCGGCCACCATGGGCATCGGCACCAGTGTGGGCGGCGAGCGCATCATCAAGTCCGTCGGCCAGAGCATGGTCAAGCTCGAAAAGTACCAGGGCTTCTCCGCCGACCTCGCGGGCGCCGCGAACCTGCTGCTTGCCACCCTTACCGGCATCCCCGTGTCCTCCACACACATCAAGACCTGCGCCATCATGGGCGTCGGTGCCGTCAAGCGCCTCTCGGCCATCAACTTCGGCGTCGTCAAGGACATGATGTTCACCTGGTTCTTCACCTTCCCCGCCTGCGGACTCATCAGCTTTGTCATGGCCAAGCTGTTCATGATGTTCCTCTAGCCACACCGAGCGTCCATCCGGACCGCAAAACTTCGCCCACCCGTCTTCGCCTCGAAAGGACCCACTCATGGCAAAGAAACCCGATTCGTTCTACTTTGACAACTACGTCGCCTGCGCCGACCTTGCCGTCCAGGCCGCCGAGCTGCTCACCAAGATTTTTGAGAACTTTGACCCCGCGCAGATCCACGACATGCTCGAGGAGATGCACGCGATTGAGCATGCGGCAGACAAGAAGCACCATGAGCTTGAGGACGCCCTGCTCACGGCCTTTATCACCCCGCTTGAGCGCGAGGACCTGGATCTGATGAGCTGCTCGCTCGACACCGTGCTCGACCGTATCGAGGGCGTCGTGCAGCGCGTCTACTTCACCAACATCCAGAGCATCCATCCCGACGCCATCGTCATCGCCCACAAGGTGACCGACGCCTGCCGCGCCATGAAGGACCTGATGGTCGAGCTGCCCAACTACCGCAAGTCCAAGACGCTGCGCGAGCTCGTCATCCAGATCAACACCATCGAGTCCGAGGCCGACGAGCTCTATATCAACGCCATGCGTAACCTGCACGTTAACGGCAAGGACCCGCTCGAGGTTATCGCCTGGCGTGACGTGTACGCCTTCCTGGAGTACTGCGCCGACTGCTGCGAGAATGTGGCCGATGTCGTGGATTCGATTGTCATGAAGAACAGTTAATTGGGGGTACGTGTCCCGGCGGCGAAGGGCCGGCCACGATTTGCTTTCTCACTCCGGCTGCTTTGCAGAGTCGTTCGAAAGTAAACCGTGGCCGGCCCTTCGCCTTACGTACCACCATTGGGAACTTTGGCTGATAGTTGTAGCGTGATGGGGGGTTTGGCTGAAGGGACCTATGGTACCCGTTCGGACACTTTGGCCCTTGATGAGCGTTTGGCTGATTGCTGTTTTGGGTACTGTTTGGGTTACTTTGGGTTTGTTTGATTTTTAATTGTTGGAGGGCTTGTATGTCTTATTTGGATCTGGCTCGGTCTCGGTATTCTTGTCGCGAGTTTGAGAATCGTTCTGTTGAGCAAGCTGTTGTGGATGCCATTGTTGAGGCTGGGCGTATTGCTCCTTCTGCTTGTAATAATCATCCAGCCCGTGTGATGGTGCTGGATACGCCTGAGCTGTTGGAGAAGGCTGCTGCTTGTCAGCCTCGGTTTGCTCGTGATGGGTCCATCTTTGGGGCTCCGCTTGTCTTCCTTATTTGCAGCGTTACCGGCGACGCTTGGGTTCGCCCCTATGACCAGATGAACTCGAGTGCCATCGACACCTCGATTGTTTGCGATCAGATGATGATGGAGGCCGAGGAGCAAGGTCTGGGAACGTGCTGGGTATGCCATTTTAAGCCCGAGCTAGCCCGCGAGCAGTTCAACCTGCCCGAGGGCGTCTATCCCTATCACATGCTCGTCTGTGGCTATCCTGCCGACCACATCGCAGACCCCGAGCATCGCGAGGCCCGCACCATTCCCCTCTCCGACTTCCTCCTCAAGTAGATTTTTGGGACATGCCTTAAAACCTACCCTTGACCGCTCACCCGTTCGCCGAGTTCTGCGCCACTATGTGCAGGGCTCGGTTTTTTATGTTACGCACCCCGGCACAGTCATAAAAAAGGACCCGCAAGCTGCGGGTCCTTTCTAGGCACTAAATTGTAGGCCGAATGTTAGTCCAGGTCGTCGGCAGCAAAGTTGTCGATCGGGGCAAAGGGATCGGCCACGGGGACAACCGGGTCAGCGACGGGCAGCGGCTCGGCGGGAACAGTCACCGCAGGAGAAGCGGCAGAACCGACCGGCGTGGAGGCCATGAGGTCGGCCGGGAAGGAGTTCTGGGCATCGTCCATGAAGTGCTGGATGAGCTTGAGATACTCGGCCTTGAACTCCTCACGGGAAGCCTTGAGACGATCGATTTCCTCGAGCTCGGCCTGCTTTTCGGTCAGAGCCTGGCGGATAACCTCGCGGGCCTTGGCGTCAGCCTCGTTGCGGATACGCTCAGCATTCTCGTTGGCATCGTTGACGATGGTCTCAGCGGTCTGCTGGGCAGCGATCAGGGCAGCGGAGATCTGACGCTCCTGAGCGGAGAAGTCGGGTGCGGGAGCGGCCACAGGAGCAGCGGGAACGGCCTGAGCGGCGGTATCCTGGGCCTGGGCAAGCTGAGCCTGCGCGTCGGCAAGCTGCTGCTCGGTGGCGGTCAGGCGACCCTTAAGATCAACGATCTTGGCAAGCATAGCGTCAACCTCGGAGGACAGCGTCTCCAAGAAGACGTCGACCTCGGCAGGATCGTAGCCACGCTTGGCCTCAGAGAAAGTCTGAGCCTGGATGTCTGCAGGGGTAATAGCCATAACAAGTCTCCTTTTTCATCGCCTCGGCGCTACACGCCCGACGTAAGTTACAAAGTCAGTTCTATACGAGTATACCTATAAGAAGCTGCAGAACCAGCCTCTGCACCAACTGCAACGCAATAATCGCAACGACCGGCGAAAAATCGATACCGCCCATCGGCGGAATGAAACGACGGAACAGGTTGAGCCACGGACCGCACACGCTATCGAGCACCGCAGCAATATCCTGAAGTAAACCACCCTGCTTCATGGGAATCCACGTCATAAAGCAGTAGACGACAATGAGCGTGGAATAGAAGTTGAACAGCGTGTTGACCAGCTGGACGATAGTGTAGATGTTGATGGGAATCTCCTCGTCTTGTCTTTACTTAAGGTAGCCGTCGGCACGAAGCTTCTTGAGATCGGAATCTTTGACCTCGCAACCGGCGGGCAGCACCATGAACACGCGGTCGCCTACCTCCTTGACCGTGGCGCCCAGACCGCAGGCAAAGCCGTAAGAGAAGTCCAAGACGCGCTTGGCAACTTCGGTGCGTACGCCCACAAAAATCAGTGCGACAGGCTGCTTGGTGCGAACGCGGCGCACCACGGTCTCCACGTCGTCATAGCTCTCGGGGCGCAGGACATAGGCCGGCAGCTGCGGCGTGGCGTTGATGATATTGCTCGCATAGGCCGAGGTATCGCTCGGTGCAGGCGCGGGTGCAGCGGCGGCACGGGCGCGGGTGTTCTCGGCGTAGCTCGACGGCGTGTCATAGGCACCAGGACGATAACCGCTCGCAACGCTGTCCTGCGAGCGCGAAGGCGGGTTATACGTCGTGGCATGGCGGGAGTCATCGCCGACCAGCTGACCGGAGCGCGTATACACGGCAACCGACTCAGCTTCACCGCGGCGCGTCTGACCAAGCAGGCCGTTGCTCGGCTCGTCTTGGGTGTAGAAGCCCTCGCCCGAAGCACCGCTGTAGCCGTTGCCCTGATAACTATCGTCATAGCCGTCATCGTAGCCGTAGTCGTCGTCCTGGCCATAACCCTGGTCGTAACCCTGCTGGCCGCCCAGGTGCATCTTATTTTTAATCTCGTCAAGGAAGCCCATGGTTGTGTCCTCTCGCGGTTTAGTGCAGGCGCCCCGATAATCAGTGCGCACTTCAGAGCCTTATTTTACTGCAAACTCCGGGCTAAATACTACCCTGCCCAGGCGAACGAGCGTAGAGCCCTCCTCAAGGGCAGGCTCAAAGTCCTCGCTCATGCCGCAGGAAAGCTCAGGCAGGTTCAAATCGGGATGCGCCGCCTCCAGCTCATCCCTCAGCTCACGAAGCCCCGCAAAGGTGCGGCGTGCCACATCCTTATCCCCCCGGGGCGCCATAGTCATAAGCCCCTGTACGCAAATTCCCTCAAGTTCCGCAAGCTCACCCGCGGCGGCGCGAATCTCATCGGGCGAAAAGCCTCCCTTCGACTCCTCACCACTCACATTGACCTCGATGAGCACACGCTGGGGGCCGGCGAGCTCGCCTGCCTCAATCTTGCGGACAGCACGGCTCGAGATCGCCTGTGCCAGATGCAGCGAACCCACCGAGTGAATCAGCTCGGCTGAGCTCAGCACCGCATTGATCTTATTGGTCTGCAGGTTGCCGATCATATCGAAGCGCACCTCGGGCAGCTCCGGATGCTCCGCCAGACCCGTGAGCTTGCGAACCAGCTCCTGCGGGCGGTTCTCGGCAAAATGGCGATACCCCGCTTGGATGGCGGCAACGGTCTCATCGACACCAACGGTCTTGGACACGGCAATGAGGCCCGCGGCGTCGTGGGGGCGGCCCGCGCGATCGAGCGCCGCATAAAAACGTTCCAGAATCTGCTCGCGGCGAGCGCGCATCAAGTCCAAATAGTTATCCATTGCTAATCGCCTCCGCTGACAGCCAAACAAGTAGTCCCATGCTAACGCAAGAGCGCGGTCCCGCATGTGCAAGGCCGCGCTCACTTAGGTATTTACAATCTTTCGACGAACGGGGTCACTTACTCCTCGTCGTCCTCGCCATCGTCCTCGTCCTCAAGATGATCGAGCAGGTAGCGAAGACCCTCGCTGACCTCGTTGGCGGACACCTTGGCAACGTAACGCGCGTCGACGGCGGGCCTCATGATAACACCCTCGCCCGAAGGCACGCGCATGCTCTCGAGCTCATCCTCGTCCACACGGGCGATATCGCCGGCGTTCATACGCTGACCAGTCAACAGGAAGGTCAGACGGCAAGCGGCATCGATGGAAATGGAAGCGATGCGATCGAGGTAGCGCGAAACCATGATGGCGCGGCGCAGGTCGTCATAGTTGCTGTCGTCGTCCATAAAGTCGCCCGTATCCATACGGTTAAAGGTGCGGAAGAACTTCTCGTAGGCGGCGTGCACTGGCTCGTCCTCGACGGCCAGGTTGCAGATGATGGACATGTCATTGGTGACGAGCGCAGAAAGCGAAGAGCCCAGCACCTGGTAGACGGCCTCAGCCTCGGCCTCAACCGTGCCGACAAGCTCCTTGGGCAGCGAGATGTCGGCCTTGATCATATGACGCGTGGCACGGCAGATCTGACGGACTTTATCGGTCATGCGCTGCAGGTTAAAGTCGACATAGATGATCGTCTGAAGCAGGCGGAAGTCGGAGGCGACCGGTGACTGCGTGGCGATCAGGTTGTAGCAGACGGCCTCCAGGTTGGCGCAGCGCGCGTCAATCGAAAGCGTGCGTTTCTTGGTCTTGGTGGCGAGCTTGCGGTCGTCGGTCACATAGGCCTTCACGGCATCGTGGAGGGCCAGATCGACGGCCTCATAGATGCTCAGCATCTCGTGACGGGCCTCGACGAGCTGACGGGAAAACAGTTTGCGCATGGTTCACTCCAATCAGTTGGGTGCGGTCATGCCGCCCGCACAGTGAATACGCACCGGACTAGGTCCGATCGGCTTGGGACTAGTCGCACCGATCAGCCAAAGCGGCCGGTGATATAGTCTTCCGTCCGCGAGTCCACCGGGCTGGTGAAGATCGCGTCGGTTTGACCATACTCGATGAGCGTGGCGGGCTCGCCGGCAACTTCCTGCAAGAAGAATGCGGTGTAGTCGCTGATACGAGCTGCCTGCTGCATTGAATGCGTGACGATGATGATCGTCATCTCGGGCGCCAGCTCGGCCATCAGATCCTCGACCTTAGAGACGGACGTGGGGTCGATGGCGGAGCAGGGCTCGTCCATCAGGAGAACATCGGGTTGCACCGCAAGCACGCGCGCGATGCACAGACGCTGCTGCTGACCGCCCGAGAGCGCCAAACCATCCTTGTTGAGCTGATTGGATACCTCTTTCCAGAGGTTGGCGCGCTTGAGCGATTCTTCCACGATGTCATCGAGGTCGCTTTTGCTAGTCACACCCTGTAGACGAGGGCCAAAGGCGACATTCTCGTAGATGGATTTGGGAAACGGGTTGGGCTGCTGAAAGATCATGCCCACGCGACGACGGAGGTCGACCGGGTCGACGCCCTCGGCATAGATATCATTGCCGTCGAGCGTCATGGTGCCCTCGACGCGCGTACCCTCGATCAGATCATTCATGCGGTTGATGCAGCGCAAAAACGTCGACTTGCCGCAGCCCGAAGGGCCAATGAAGGCGGTGATGGCGTTTTTGGCGATGTTGAGGTCAAGCCCCGTCAGCGCATGAAAGTCACCGTACCAAAAGTTGAAATCCTTGGCCGTAATGGCCGCTTGCTCCAGCGTGGGAGCGGACTGATAAACGGACATGGGACTCCTTAACTAGCGACGCTTGCGCGACAGGAAGCGCGCAAACAGGTTGAAGGCCAGAATGATCACCATCAGCAAGAGCGCGGTGCCGTAGGCTGCGTTCATGTTGATGCCGTCGTTGGCAAGCAGGTACAGGTGAACCGTCATGGGGCGGCCGGAATCGAGCGGCGAAATAGGCAGATTGATGGCTTGGCCCATGGTGTAGAGCACCACCGCGGTCTCGCCAATGGCGCGGCCGATGGCGAGGACGATGCCCGTGGCAATACGGCCAAAGGCAGAAGGAAGCACAATCTTGGAGACAACCTGCCACTTGGTGGCGCCCAGGCCGTACGCGCCCCAACGGATATAGCGCGGGACGGCGCGAATGGCCTCTTCGGTGGTGCGCATGACAATGGGAAGCATCAAGAGCGCGAGCGCCAGAGCGGCCGAGACCATCGAAAGGCCCAGGCCCATGGCCTCGACAAACAAGGCGTAGCCAAACAGGCCCATAACGATGGAGGGCACCGAGGCCAAAGCGTCAGCAGCGTAGCGAATGAGCTCGACGACCTTGCCCTGCTTGGCGTACTCGGCCAGATAGACGGCTGCCAGCACAGCGATCGGCGTGCAGATAAGCATGGCGAGCGCCGTCACGTAGACGGTCGAGACGATCGTGGGCCAAATGCCGCCCTCGGCGTTGACGCCCTGGGGCCAACCGAAGATAAAGTCGAGCGAGATATGCGGCAGGCCGTTAATGACCACGTAGGCGATGATAGCGACCAGCACCAGCGTGGTGATGTATGCCGCGGCACGGAACACGCCAAGCATGATCTTGTTGGACAGGTCCTTGTTGATGCGGCCCTTCTTGCCGTGGGAAAGGGCACGCTTGATGCGCTCGCGCGACGAGGTCGTATCGACCGTCGTGTCAACGGAATCGGACATAGCCTACCCCCTCTTCTTCTTGGAAATCAGACGGACGATGCCCACCAGCGCAGCGGAGATGATAAACAGGACCACGCCCATGCCGAACAGCGCCGAGCGGTGCAGACCCGAGGAATAGCTCATGTCGAGCGCGATCTGGCTCGTGAGCGTCGAGATGGGGCTCGCAATGCTGTCGGGAATAACCGGGGCGTTACCCACGACCATGAGCACGGCCATGGTCTCGCCGATGGCACGGCCCATACCCAGCACGATCGCATCCACGATACCCAGCTTGGCGGCAGGTAGCACGACCTTATAGATGGTCTGCCACTTAGTAGCACCCATGGCATACGATGCCTCGCGAATGCCCATGGGAATGGAATTGAGGGCATCGATGGTGAGCGTGGTGATGGTGGGAACGATCATGATGGCGAGCACGAACCACGCCGTCAGCGCGCCAAAGCCAAGACCACCGGTCAGCTGCGCGATAAACGGGCGGATGATGACCATGCCAAAGAAGCCGTAGATGATGGAGGGGATGCCCGCCAGCAGATCGACGGCGGGGCTGATAAGCTTGCGCACGCGCTTGCTGGCGATCTCGACCAGGTACACGGCCGTACCCACGCCCAGGGGCACACCCATGGCGAGCGCGCCGACGGTCACCAGGCCCGAGCCGGCCAGCAGCGACATAATGCCGTAGTGGCCCTCGGAGGGCGCCCACGTAAAGCTAAAGAAGTCCGCCAGACCAATGTCGGTAAAGACGGGCAGCGCCGAGTACGTGGTAAAGACAAAAATCAGGATGACGGTAACAACCGCCAAGAACGCGCAGACAAAGAAGATCCACTGCAGCGCCTTCTCCTTGATATAGGTGCTGCGCGATACGAGCGCCAACTCGCGCTTCTTGGGCGCCTGAGCATTCTGCTCAGTCTGGGAGTTTTCCCGTGCTTCCATGCTACTCACTCCCCTTCTCGTCGTTGGTGACGGGAATAAAGCCCGCCTCGCGAATCTGCTTGTCCATCTTTTCGGACGTCACGTAGTCGATGTAATCCTGCGCCTGCTGCGAAGGCGCACCCTTCACAAAGAAGTAAAGGTCGCGCGAGATGGGATAGCCGCCACTCGCGACCGTCTTCTCGGACGCCTCAACATGATTGACCGAGACGGCCTTGACCGAGGTCTTGGCGTTGAGGCTCTCGACAAAACCCAGCGAGATGTAGCCAATAGCGCCACGCGAGCGGGACACGACATCGCGCACCTGGCCCGTGCCCGAAAGAACGGCCGAGCGACGATCGAACGGCGTGCCGTCCATCACGATGGTACGGAAGGCCTCGCGCGTACCGGAAGCCTCGTCGCGGTTGATAACCTGAATCTTCAGGTCTTCTCCGCCGACTTCCTTCCAGTTGGTGATCTTGCCGGCGTATATGTCGCGGAGCTGCTCGGTCGAGAGATTGTCGACCGGGTTGTCATCGTTCACGATAACCGCGATGCCGTCGTGCGCGATCACGATCGGGGTCAGGCCCAGATCCTGCTCATCGGCGTTGAGGCCGCGAGATGAGCTTGCAATGTCGGCCGTGCCGTTGCTGACGGCCTCGATGCCCGCAGAGGAGCCAAGACCAGAGACAAGGACATCGATGCCAGTCTCTTCCTTAAAGCCCTCGGCAGCAATCTCGGCAATGGGAAGGCAGGTGGTCGAGCCGGCCACGGTAATAGAAGAAGTGGAAGATCCAGAGGAGCAGGCACACAGCGTAAGCGTGAGCACCGCCGCGCTAAGGACCGATGCGATCTTTCTCATAGCATCACGCCGATCGCAGCATGGCGCCCACAGGTGCCGTCCTCGTTACGGTAGGAATAAAAGCGGTCGTTCTGACGCACAGTCGAAAGCTGGGTATCCACGATATTATCCGCGTCCACACCGATATCTACCAACGCCTCACGAATGGCGGCAGATAGATCGAGCATGCGAGAAGCGGTGGCATCGATGCACGAAAACTCGGCGGCAAAGCGGTCCATGAGTTCCTGGGATACCTCATATTCGTCGCCCAGAATATGAGGCCCGATATAGGCAGAGACGTCATCCGGCTTGCAGCCGGCAGCATCGCAAAGCGCCTGGCACGCCTTGGCAGAAATACGCGCAATCGTGCCCTTCCAGCCAGAGTGCACCACGGCAAATCCGCCGGGGGCCACCAGCACCACGGGAACGCAGTCGGCAAAGCAGAGCAGCACGGGCACGTCATGGGCCGTACAGACGATGGCGTCGCAGCCCTCGGCAATCTGCTCGCGAACGTCCTCAAGGTCATCGGCGCCGTTCGAGGCCACCGCAACGATATGGTCACCATGGACCTGATTGGGCACGAGCAGGTTATGCTCGCACTCAGTGGCGCCCATAGCCTCGAGCGCGCGACGACGATTTTCTTGAACAGCAAAGGGGTCATCGCCAACATGCGAGCCCAGGTTGAGCGAGGAGTACGCATCTTCAGAAACGCCACCGGTGCGCTCGGTAAAGGCAAAGCGGACATCGGATGTCGCGCCCTCCACCAACGTAACTCCATCATGGTCGACACGCGAAACTTTGTCCGCACGTGCTGCCATACTAAAGCCTCCTAATAACACAAGTACCGCGGCATCGCCGCTACAGCCCGCGTTTATACGGCTGTCATACTTCCTTAAAAGGATACCCGCAGCGGTAGGGACCAAACGTAAAGGGAACGTAAGGAGATTGGAGGCTTTCGTTTACAAACGAGAAACAAAACGGGGTGCATCCAAATGGACGCACCCCGTGCAGGTCGTTGAGAAAAACGAACTAGAAGCTGCCGCGCTTCAGGAAGTCGGGAAGCTCGAACTGGTCGTTGCCAAAGTTGGGCAGCTCGGTACCACCGACGTTGCGGGTCGGAGCGGCCTGAGCCGGGCTGGCAGCCGGAGCGGTGCGCTGCGGCTCAGCGGAGGCAGTGGCCTTGCTCTGAGACTGCTGAGCAGCAAAGAGCTCGTCCTGACGGTTGACGTTGGAGTCGGAGAAACCCGTAGCGATGACGGTGATACGCACCTGATCGCCCAGGGACTCGTCGACAACGGTACCGAAGATGATGTTGGCCTCGGGGTCGACGGCGTTGGCGACAACGTCGGCGGCGTCGCTGATCTCCTGGATGCCCAGGTCCTTGGAACCGGCGATGGAGAGCAGCACGCGCGTGGCACCATCGATGGAGCTCTCGAGCAGCGGGCTGGAGATGGCCTGCTGGGCAGCGTCGACGGCACGAGTATCCCCAGAAGAGGTACCGATACCCATCATGGCGGTACCGGCCTGCTTCATGATGGTCTTAACATCGGCGAAGTCCAAGTTGATGATACCGGGGACGGTGATGAGGTCGGTGATGCCCTGGGTGCCCTGGGAAAGGACGCCATCGGCAATCGCGAAGGCCTCGAGCATGGTGGTCTTCTTCTCGGCGATGTCGAGCAGCTTATCGTTAGGAATGACGATCATGGTGTCGACGCAATCGGAGAGGGTCTTGATGCCCTCCTCGGCGCTCTTCTTACGCTTGCGGCCCTCGAAGGTGAAGGGCTTGGTCACGACGGCGACGGTCAGTGCGCCGACCTCGTTCATCGCGATATCGGCAACGATGGGAGCAGCGCCGGTACCGGTGCCGCCGCCCTCGCCGCAGGTGATAAACACCATGTCGGCGCCAGCGAGCGCCTCGGCGATGTCGTCGCGGGACTCATCGGCAGCCTTGCGGCCAACCTCGGGATTGGCGCCGGCGCCCAGGCCGCGGGTAAGGTCGGTGCCGATGTGCACCTTGATATCGGCATCAGAGATCGCGAGTGCCTGAGCATCGGTGTTGATGGCAACAAACTCGACGCCGCGGATGCCCTCTTCGATCATTCGATTGACCGCGTTGGTACCGCCGCCGCCGACGCCGACCACCTTAATGACGGCAAGGTAGTTGTTGATCTCTGTCTCGTGCATGTCGGTCCTCCGAACAAAGGTTATAGCCATAGCATGGGTCGACCCCTGCGCACATTAACCTTCAGGTTGAAAGTAAATGCAAAGGTAAACCGTATTATGTTTGCACATTATGAACGTATCAGTCAAATAATTGACCGTGAAAACCAAACAAACCAGATAAACGGCGTGGTATGGCCCCTCAACAAAGCATCAACCAGCGCTACGAGGTCGGAGCATTCCTAAATGTGTAGTTGCCCGGAGAGCGCACATTGATATACGTTACGCCCTCTACCTGCGAAAGCAACTTGGTGACTACGCGTTCCTTCTTGGCGATATCGTCCGAATCGCCCAGCGACACCTCAATGCCGTTATTGAGGTTTGCCGAGATGGCTTCGACCGAAGGCGTGGAAATATCCTTGACTTGTCCCAAGAACTCGCTCGAAAAACCACGCACATAATCCAGGCCGGCCTTAACGGCTTTGGAGTTCACCGCCTGGCCGGAAACCGGAGCGACATCCGCCGAGACATCAGTCAACAACACCGCGCCATAATGCTTGGCGAGCGCCAGCGCGGCATCGATTCCGGTCAAGGTATTTGAGCCCTGCCCTGTCGTGATGACGTTGCCCTGGTCGTCCACTTCGACCGACGTCGACAGCGGGGCGATCCAGGTGTCATCGTCTCCGATAGCCCAGGCAAGGTCGTCGGAGCTGATATACGCAATGGCGATAACTTTACGCTCCGTCGGCGTGATGATAAGCGTATGGGGAAACTGGCGCTGGACATCCACGCCCGAAACCCACGGGTTCTGCTTGAGATCCTCGGCAATCTGGTCGGGATCGACGTTAAAAAGCGACGTTCCCTCGGGCAAGTCGATCAGCTGGATAGCATCGTGCTTCGTCACATGCTCGCTGCCTTGAATCTGAATATCAGTGGCAGTAAACAGTCCAGAGTTGATCACCACGATGGCAACGACGACGAGCACGGCCAAGACGGCTAGAACGCCGCCCACGATTTTGCCTTTGCCTGTAACGACAGAAGCGGCGTCTGATGTTTTATTTGCCATCGCTCCAAGTGAAGATAACGGGTTGAAACCTTTTTTACTCGAAGGCTTCTTGGCGGTAGCCGGCACCGATGTCAGCGAGCGCGGTTTCGATGCGCCCAGCGTGAGACCTGGACGCGCCGCTTTAGTTCCCGTCGAGGGCTTGGGGGCTGCCATGGGACGGGCAGGCTTGGCGCCCATAACAGGCTTTGACGTCACCGAGGGACGCGAGGACTTTTTTGCGGCCGGACGATTACCGAGCTGCGAGCCGACGACCGGACGACTGGTCTGTCGAGCATGCCCGACAGACTTAGAGTGCGCGACGGTATTGCGTTGAGGTTTGGCAGGCGCGCCGGAACGCCCTCCGGCGCGGCGGAAGGTGGGTTTCGATGCTCTAGAAGCCGAGGAATTTAACTTCCGGTCTGAGCTCGATGCCATACGCCTCCCTCACCTTTCCGTGCACATGTCTGATAACCGCGGCAACGTCATCGGCCGAGGCAGTTCCGTTATTAACGATAAAATTAGCGTGAACGGGCGAAACTTCCGCGCCGCCAATCGAAAAACCCTTTAATCCACAATCCTCGATAAGCTTGCCCACACTCGCATCGGGCGGGTTGCGAAAGACAGACCCGCAGGATGCGCGACCCATGGGCTGCGTACGCTTGCGCCTTGTAAGGTACCGCTCCATGCGCTCGCGAATGTCGGCCTTGGGCGCCGGTTTAAGCTTGAGCACGCACTCGAGGATGATCTCATTGCGGGGAAGGCTACATTCGCGGTAGCCCCAAGAGATCTCGGACCCCGCATAATGCTTGATACCGGATGCCGGGTCAAACGTTACGACATCCTCAACCAGCGAGCCAATCCACTCGGTCCGCGTGCCGGCATTCATAGATATCGCACCGCCGACCGAACCGGGAATGCCAACGGCAAACTCAAGGCCCGAGAGGCTACGCGACAGGGCATCGTTGACCAGGCGCGCAAACATCACGCCCGCACCGACCGTCAGCGTACAACCGTCATCGGCAACAACCGTGCGCTGGAACTCACGTCCGAGCGAAATGACGGCACCGCGATAACCGCCATCGGCAACCAGCAGATTGGAGCCCTTGCCGATGATGACCCACGGCACCTGCTCGCGATCGAGCACCGCCACGGCGCGGCGGAGGGCATGATAGCTATGGCACGTCACAAAGAGGTCGGCCTTGCCGCCGATACGATAGCTCGTATGACGCGCAAGGCGCTCGTCCTCGATCACATCCGTGTCGATCATGCCCGAGAGCGCCATGACGGCGTTAAACAGACCCATTAGACTTAAGCGTCTTTCTTGGCAGTCAGATACTCAATGAACTCGGGACCGACGGTCGTAACGTCGCCGGCACCCATGGTGAGCAGCAGGTCGCCCTCGCCCACCATCTGCTCGAGCTCCTGATTGAGCTCAAGACGGCTGGAGCAGTACACGACCTCCTTGCCAGGATGCTTGGCGCGCACGGTATCGGCGAGCATCTTAGAGGTGACACCCGGAATGGGCATCTCGCCAGCCGAGAACACATCAATCAGCAGCAGTTTATCGGCATTGGCAAATGCATCGGCAAAGTCGTCGCACAGGGCCTGCAGGCGCGAATAGCGGTGCGGCTGGAACACGACGTCGACGTGCTTGTAACCCAGCGACGAAGCGGCAGCAAGCGTCGCCTTGATCTCGGTGGGGTGATGGCCGTAATCATCGACCACGGTGATGCCATCGATATCGCCCACGTGGGTAAAGCGACGGCGGACGCCCTCAAAGCTCGAGAGCGCCTTGGCGGCGGCGTCGATGTCAAGGCCCAGGACATGGGCGACGGTGAGCACCGCCGTGGCGTTGAGCATGTTGTGGCGACCGGGATTGCTCTTGATCTCCACAGCGCGCTCAGTGCCGTCCTCAAAGCGAACGATAAAGTCACTCTGGATGCCCTTGACATCCGGGTGCATGCAGACGATGTCGTTGCTCTCGGCAAAGCCGTAGGAAAGCACGTGACGGCCCGTCGACTTGGCGAGCTCGACCAGATGCGGGTCCTCACCGCAGACGATGACGGTGCCGTCCTCGCCCACCAGGCTCATGAATTTGGCGAAAGTTGCCTCGATCTCCTCGATACCCGAGTAGTGATCGAGGTGGTCGGCCTCGACGTTGGTCACAATGACTACGTTGGGGTTCAGGAACAGGAAGGAGCTGTCGGACTCGTCGGCCTCGGCGACAAAGTAGTCGCCCGAGCCGTTCTTGCCGTTCGTGTCATAGCCCTCAACGATGCCACCGATCAGGAAGCTCGGATCCAGACCCATGCGGTCGAGCATGGTGGCACACATCGAAGACGTGGTGGTCTTGCCATGCGTGCCGGCAACAGCGACGGTGGTGTAGCCGTGGCCCAAAGCAGAGAGCATCTTGGCACGGGGCCACACGGGAATACCAAGCTCGCGAGCACGCACGAGTTCAGGGTTGGACTCCGGAATAGCGGTGGAGACAACAACCACGTCGGGCTTGACCTCGTCGATCGTGGCGGCCTCATGGCCCACATGCACCTTCACACCAGCGCGGGTAAGCTGGCGGATATAACGTGACGTCTTAAGGTCGGAGCCGGTAACGGCATAACCGCGCTCGTGCAGAACGAGGGCGATGCCGCTCATGCCGGCGCCGCCGATACCGATAAAGTGGGCGCTCTTAAACTCGGGCGCGGAGGTTGCAGTCTGGGAATCAGCCATGTGCTCGTGTACTCCTTGCGTAAACACTGCCTGTAACCCGTTAACTGTACCGCACCTACCGCATCAGCGCGAGGGCGACCGACGATATCCCGTCTAACTAACGCAAACCCTCTACCGCATCCGCCAGAAGAGCGGCGGCCCTATCCTGAGCCAGACCGCGCGCCGCCTGACGCATGGCGTCGCGTGCCGCCGCGTCATCGACCAGGTGCAGCAGCTCATCGGCAAAGGCAGAACCGTCGATATCGGCATCGGCGCAGAGCACGCCAGCCCCGGCGTCGACCAGATAACGGGCATTGGTGGTTTGGTGGTCGGCCGTCGCATGCGGGTACGGCACGAGCACCGAAGGCACGGCGAGCGCAGCGATCTCGGCCACGCTCGATGCGCCCGAACGCGAGAGCACCAAATCGGCAGCAGCCAGCATATCGCCCATGTTGTCGATGTAAGGCTGGACGCGGTAACGCTTCGCCTCCTCGGGCGTCAGCGCCAAAGCGCGCTCGGTCTCCTCAAAGCCGTCGGCACCCGTCGAATGCAACACATAGAGGTTCTTGCGCGAAAGCAGCTCGTTTTTGAGCGAAACCGCGCGCTCGTTGAGGTGCTGGGCGCCAAGTGAACCGCCAAAGACGAGCAGCAGCGTAGCGTCCTCGGGAACGCCAAGTGCCTTGCGGCCGCGAGCGCGATCGCCCTCGATCACCGAGCGACGTACGGGGTTGCCGGTCATGAGCACGTGGTCAGGGTCACCTTCGCGCTCAAAGACCGAGCGCGCTGCCGGCACCGAGATGCACACGCGAGCGGCGTGGGAGTTCATCATCTTGTTGGCCAGGCCCGGAACAGAGTTCTGCTCATGTAGCAGATACGGAACGCCTGCGCCCTTGCACCACCCCAGCAGCGGAACCTCGACATAGGCACCAAAACCGATGGCAGCATCGGGCTTGCCGACCTTTGAGAAATGACTGGCGAGCGCACGCTTGGCCTTGTTGACACGCCACAGCGAGGTCAGCGCCGTCCAGGGACGGGAGCGGTCGAAGCCCGTGACCGTAATGGGCACAAAATCAAACCCAGCCTCGGGGACCAGACGACCCTCGAGCTTGCGCGACTGGCCCACGAACACAACGTGGTGGCTACGGTCATGCAGCTCCTCGGCCAAAGCGAGCGCGGGGTTAATGTGTCCTGCCGTGCCGCCGGCTGCAATAGCAACGGTCATCTTATCGGTCATGGTAGTCCCTTCGTACACGCGGTCCCTGGTCGTCGGTGCGCAAACGCGCCGACGGGTCCGAGTTCAAATCGATTCGATTATATCCGCCGCCCGCGCTGCGAGGGCTGGGGCGCTGCGGACGACCTTGCGGCGCCGTCCGCGGACGTGGACGAGCTGCCGGCTCGGTCGCAGAGCCATCCAGAACGGTAAAGCCGTTACGCGAAGATCGCTCGCCGCGTACGTGGGGCACGCCGGCGGTACTCTCATCCATAACGGCAAAGCTCTCGCGGCGACGGTCGTACTCATCGCGACGGGCGCTCTCGTACGAAACGCGCAGGATCAGACCGGCAAGCATAAGCGACACAATAATCGACGAACCGCCGTAGCTAATAAACGGCAACGGTTTGCCCGTCATGGGAAACACGTTGAGGATGCCCAGCGCATTGATCAAAAACTGCACCGCGAGAATGACCGCGGAGCCAGACGCCATGAGCGCGCCCCGACGATCGGTCGCCTGCTCGGCAATGCGAAACGCCGAGTAGATCAGCATCGCAAACACCAAGAAGAACAGCACGGTTCCGACAAAACCGACTTCCTCGCCAATGATGGCCAGGATGTAGTCATTGTGCGCCTCGGGCAGATACGAGTACTTCATGGTTGAGTTGCCGATGCCACGGCCGAACAGACCGCCCGAGGCAAAGGCCATGATGGCAAGCGTGGCCTGATAGCCGTCACCATACTCGTCGGCCCAAGGGTTCAAGGCAACCTGAATACGCACCATACGGTACGGCTCTGCAACAAGCGCAATCACGATCACGAGAATGCCGAAGATTATCACGCCGATGATAAATTTGGGGTCGAGACCCGCAAACAACGCCATGCACATGAGGGTCAGCAGGATGATTAGGACGGTACCGAAATCGGGCTGGATAAAGATCAGAAAGAGCGAAATGCCCAGGTAGATGCCCATCTTGCGAAGGAATTCGTTGATGTTGCCACCGGGCGAAAAGAAGCGATCAAGCATGATGGCCGAATACGCAATGGCAAATGGCTTTAAAAACTCGGAAGGCTGGAACTGAATGCCGGCGATGTTGAGCCAGCGCGTGGCGCCACGGCTGCCGCTGCCCACCAAGAACACCAGAAACAGTAGCCCAATCATGCCTATGAGGAAGATCCTGAGCACGTCTTCCCCAAACCAACTGTCCGGCAAGATGCGCACGATGGCAGCCATAGCCAGCACGCCAACTCCGGCAAACGCGGCTTGTCGAAACAGAAAAAACGTCGCTGAGCCATTCTCGTGCAGTGCCTCGACCGAAGACGCCGAGTACACCATCAGCAGGCCAAAACACACCAAGATAAACAGACAGGCCATGAATATCAGACGGGGGCGCATGATGCGGGCGGGAACGCCGGCAATATAGCGTTCGCTAAACGACTGCCCGCCGCGACCGGAACGCGATGTGCTACGCCGCGAGGAAGCACGGTCCGAGTCGGGCCTCCTCATACCTTGTCGGGGGCTCTCCTCTCTCACCGGCAACCCCTATTCCATTTGCGATTTCGCTGCAGCGGCAAGCTGGGCCACATAGTCCTTAAACACGCGGCCGCGCTCCTCATAGCCCGAGAACTCATCGAACGAAGAGCAGGCAGGAGAAAGTAAGATCACGTCGCCACGGCTAGACAGCGAACGGGCAACGTCCACGGCATCGCGTAGGTCATCCGCCTGGGCGATATCCACATCGCCATCGACATCGGCCTCGTCCATAGCGGCGGTGAAGCGCTCGCGCGCATCGCCAAAGCAGACGACCGAGCACACGTTATCCATAACAACGCGCGCGAAGTCCGTGAGCGGCGTGCCCTTATCGTGGCCGCCGAGCAGCAAGATCACGTCGTCATCGGGAAATGCCGTCAGTGCCTTCTCGACCGCGTCGGTGTTGGTCGCCTTGGAATCGTTGACGTAGCGCACACCGTCAATCTCGCCGCACGGCTCCACGCGATGCTCGAGCGGCTGGAACGAGGCCAGACCGCGGCGGACACCATCGACATCGGCACCGACGGCCAGAGCAGCCGTGGCGGCACATAAGGCATTGATGACATTGTGGTGGCCCGAGATCTTGAGCTCGGACGTGGCGACAAGCTGAGTCTCGACGCCCTTCAGGCGCACGACCATTTTGCCGTCGCGCACAAAGGCGGCGTCTGCACCCTCGGGCTCGTCAAAAGCGACCTTGCAGATGCGGCGACCCGGCGTATAGATGTACTCATCGAACTCGTGAATGCCGGCGTCTTCGACGTCGACGACCACCAGATCGTCATCGACCATATTGTCAAACAGTTTGATCTTGGCAAGCGCATAGTTCTTATGGCTTTTATGCCAGCCCAAGTGGTCGGGAGTGATGTTGAGCAGCACCGCCACGCGAGGGTGGAGCTCGGTGGTCGTAGCAATCTGATAGCTCGAGAGCTCAGCCACAAACCACTCGTTGTGGGCTCGGCCGTCAATCTCGTTGATAGGCGGCTCACCGATGTTGCCAACAGCTACACTGGCCTCACCGGAAGCCTTGAGCAGATAATCGGTCAGCGACGTGGTGGTCGTCTTGCCGTTGGTGCCCGTGATGACAATCCAGTTATCGGGCGACAGGCGATAGGCAAACTCGGGCTCACCCATAATCTGGGCGGCATGCTCGCGCCCGGCCTTAAAGAAGCCCGAGAACTCCGAGATGCCCGGGCACGTCACGCATACGTCATAGGCGCCCTCGACCTGTTCGGTCCCATAGACAAACGACGCACCAGCAGCCTCGAGCGCACGCGTGGCGTCATTGGGCTCAGAGGTGCCGCCGCCATACACGGTAACGGCGCTTACGCGCTCTGGATGTGCCAGCGCCCAGCGGGCGACATCGAGACCGGATTTGCCCTGACCCAAAACGAGCAGGCTAAAGACATCAGCAAGAGGCATGAAAGACCACTATCCCAACTGGAAGAACAGAGCAAGGCCAACGGCACCAAATGCCGCAGCGATAATCCAAAAACGGATGACGACCTTGGTCTCGGCCCAACCCTTCTTTTCGAAATGATGATGGATGGGCGCCATAAGGAAGACGCGCTTGTGCGTAAAGTGGAAGTAGACAACCTGAATCATGACCGACAGGGTCTCAACGATAAACAGGCCGCCGATGATGAGGGAGACGACCTCGGTGTTAGTCATGATGGACGTACAGGCAAACGCGGCGCCCAGAGCAAGCGAGCCGGTATCACCCATAAAGATGCTCGCCGGATAGCAGTTGAACCACAGAAAGCCCAAGCAGGCACCGGCACACGCGGTGCAGAAGATGGACAGGTTCACGTCTCCGTGCAAAAACGCCATGGCAGCCATGGCGAGCATGGCAATCATGGAGGTGCCGCCAGCAAGACCGTCAAGGCCATCGGTCAGGTTCACGGCATTGGAAAGACCAGCGATCATCAGCCAGCAAAATACGATGTAGAGCCACGGGAACGAAAGGCCGCAGATGGTGGTCGAAAGCACGCCAAGGTCGATCGTCAGGCCGCCGGGAAAACGAATCTCGGGGGCGACGCCGCACCAGTTGACGGCAAGTACCGTAAAGGTGACACAGATAATGGTTAGGCCGATCATCTTGGCATGAGGCGTCAGACCGAGCGAGCGCCCATGCGTAACGGAGGTCAGGTCGTCGATCAGACCCAGCACGCCGGTCGCCAGCGTGGCGAGCAGCACGAGTACGAGCTCGGTGGTGAGCTTGCCCATCAGCAGGCAGGTCAGCGAGATCGCGACGAGGATGACAACGCCACCCATGGTGGGCGTTCCCTGCTTAACCAAATGACGCTTGGGGCCGTCGGCACGAACCTGCTGGCCGATACCCTCGACCTTGAGCAGCTTGATCCACCACGGCATGAGCAGCAGCGCAATGGCTGCGGCGATGCCAAGCCCCAAAAAAGCCTGATACGTTGGATACGAGGAATTGCCGAACATGGGCTAGCACACACCTTCCACAAAGCGGTCGAGCTCAACAAAGCGGGAACCCTTGACCAGTACAACATCATGTTTTTCAAGCGCGCCGCCCATGCGGTCGAGCACCTGCTGATAATCGGAGAACACCTGGATGCGGTCCTCGTCCATGCCCATCATGCGTGCGGCATCGGCCATAAGCTGGGCCAGCTCACCACCCACGCACGCCAGCATGTCGAGCTTCTTGGCGGCGGCATAAGCGCCCACGAGCTCATGCATGCGAGGAGCCTCATCGCCCATCTCGCCCATCTCGCCCAGGATCGCCATGCGAGACCCCGTGCACGAAAGCGAGCACAGCAGGTCGAGGCCAGCAGCCATGGATTCGGCGCTGGCGTTATAGGAGTCATCGATGACGCGGGCGCCGCTCTTGGCGCGCTTGATCTCCTGGCGGTGACCGGTGATCGTGAGGCCCCTAAAGGCAGCATCGATCTGCTCGGGCGTCACGCCCAGGCGATAGGCAACCGCGGCAGCCTTGACGGCATTAGGAACGGACTGCACGCCGGGGATGGCAAGCATGGTATCGATCGTCTCGCCCTGGCCAAAATCGAGCGAAAAGACCGGACGGCCCTCGTCATCAACGCGAATGTCGCGGGCACGGACCTCATCATCGTCCGAGACGCCGGCCAGCATAACGTCGATACCAGCAGGCTGGGCGAACGTATCGCGAATGAACGGCGTAAAATCGTCCTCGCCGCCCAAAACCAGCAGCGGCAAATAGTCGCCGGCGGCGCACATGCCCTGGACAATCTCGGCCTTAGCGCGGGCGATGTTCTCGCGGCTGCCCAAAATGCCGATATGAGAGGTGCCGATTTTGCTCACGATGGCAAGGTTGGGATTGGCAGACAGAGACAGGCGCTCGATCTCGTGGAAATGGTTCATGCCCATCTCGAGCACCAGGACCTCGGTATCGGCCGGAGCGGAAAGCACCGTGAGCGGCATGCCGATCAGGTTATTGAAATTGCCCTTGGTGGCCCAGACACGATAGCTCTTGGCGAGCACAGCGGCGAGCACGTCCTTGGTCGTCGTCTTGCCGATGGAACCGGTAATGCCAACGACCAGGCAGCCAAGCTCCAGGCGATACTCGTGCGCCAAACGCAGCAGAAACTCCTCGGGATCATCGGTCAGCAAGATGGCACAGCCCTTGTCCTGCGCCAGCGAGACCAGCTCGGCCTCGGGCTCACGCGTCATCACGACGGCGCCGGCACCCGACTGGACGGCACGGGAAGCAAAATCATTGCCGTCGACGTTTTCACCGGGAAAGGCGACGAAAATCGTCCCTTCCTCGACCTGGCGCGAGTCGATAACGCACCCGCGGCATACCCGATCGACTTCTCCCGTCACGGTTCGGGCCCCTGTTGCGGCCGCGAGGTTGTTGACGGCGATCTCTATCATTGCAGCTCCCCTGTAAACCTAAATAATGCTATCGGCGTATTGTATCCCAGCGCCGCGCATGCGTGGTGCAGGGCATGTGAACACCCCTCATATGGGACAACAAACCACGCCCCAAAGATTGTAACCCCCTACTTCGTGTGCGGGATACCCAGCACGTCGAGCGCGTTGGCCATAATGGACTGGAACGGCACCGCAGCGGCATCTGAGCCGCTCGGCGTTCCGTCGAGCGTGATATAGCACAGCACCTTGGGCGATTGTGCCGGTGCAAAGCCCATAAAGGACGACATGTAGTTCTCCTTGAGGTAGCCGCCGTTCTCGTCGGCACGTTCGGCCGTACCGGTCTTACCCGCCACGTCATAGCCGTCAACTGCGCCGCCAACGCCCGTTCCCTCCGACACGACCGTCTGCATGCACGATGTCACCTGGGATGCGGCGTCCTCCGAAATCGCGCGCTCGCCTTCGCCCCAGTCCTTCTCGTCGCCTTTGCTGGACTTATAGAAGTGCGGGGTCATCATCACGCCGCCGTTGGCGATGCCGCCCACGGCACGTGCGATCTCAATCGGCGAGACAGACAGCGCCTGTCCAAAGCTCATCGAGCCCAGCGTGGCGCCGTCATACTGGTCACGCTCCTTGACGATGCCCAGGCTCTCGCCCGGAAAATCGACACCCGAGCTGTGACCGATGCCCCACTTGTCCACATAGGCGGCAAAGTCGTCGGCACCGATCTTGCGCCCCACCAGGACAAATCCCACGTTGGACGAACGGCGCATCATCTCGCGCACATCCATGGTCATGGCGTAGTCGCGCTTGTCGGCATCGGTGACGGTATCGTCGCCCACCTTGATGCTCGCCGGCACCTCAAACGACGTACTCGACCGCACGACACCCAAGTCGAAGCCGGCGCCCGCCACGAGCGTCTTAAAGACCGAGCCGGGCTCGTAGGCGTCGGTGACCAGGCGCAGGTTCATATCCTCGGTCTTGGCGTTTTCCAAATTGGTCTGGTCGTAGGTCGGATACGAGCAGGCTGCCAAGATCTCGCCTGTCGTAGGATCGGTGACCAGCGCCGAGCCGTTCTTGGCCTTTGTCTTCTCGACAGCCTCTGCCAGGGCATCCTCGGCCGCACGCTGGATATTGACGTCGAGCGTCGTCACGAGATCAACGCCGTCGACCGCAGCCACCTTTTTATAGGCACCGCCCGCAATATAGCTGCCGTCCCTCGCGCGCTCGCGTACGAGAGAACCGTTCGTGCCGGTCAGAAGCTTGTTGTATTGCTTTTCGAGACCCGTCAAGCCGTCGTTGTCTACATTCACTACACCCAGCACCTGCGATGCCAGATTGCCGTATGGATATACGCGCTTCATGGCCTGCTCAAAAAGCACGCCGGGCAGGTTCTTCTTCTCCAGCGCCGCAGCGTCGTCTTCGTCCACCTGGCGCTTGATATACACCCAGGTTCCATCGGACTCAACGAGCTTGCGGCAGGTCTTTTTATCGATTCCAGTTGCCTTGACCAGCGCCGACACCGTCTTGTCAACATCCTCGACAAGCTGGGGGTTCACGGCGATGTTGCGACATTCGACCGACGACGCCAGCACGTTACCGTTGCGGTCGTAGATGGTACCGCGTTTGGCATAGAGGGTCTGCGCAAGCAGTCGGCGCGCATCGGCACGCTCGCGCAGTTTATCGGCTTCGACAATTTGATAGTCGGCAAGGCGAAAGACGCCCAAGCCCAAGCCAAGCCCAATGAAGCCCATGACGGCTTTGCGGCGAGGCAGAGGCGTGCCCGTGAGCCATTCGGTCGACGAACTCTTGCGCGACCTGGTGTTATGCACTTGAGGGCCGCCCGAGCCGCGAAGTCGCGACGCCGGGTCGTTGCCACGGGACTGCCCGGCGTTGTAAGATTGCCGACCCGTTCCTTGATAACCAGAACGTCCCCGCGACGAGGGACGTCCAGAACCGCGGCCCCCATCGGAACCGCGGCGATAGTCATTTGTCATACTCAGCTACCGTCTTGCTACTGAGCGGTCGCGGTCGCGTTGGCGCCCGCGGCTGCATCCTGCGAAAAGTCAAGTGTAACGCTCTCGCTGGGCTCCACCATGCCATAAGCGCCCGCAAGGTCGCGAATACGCGTGTCGGCGCCATAGACCGAATGCATGACCTCCAGGTCGGAGCTCTCATCGGTCGCCTTTTCGAGCGTGTTGGTAAGCTCGGCGTTGCTGTTGAGCACCTGGGCCGTAACGCCGGCGAGCGCCACGCGGGCGACGCCGATCGTCATGAAGATAGCCGCAATGATGCAAAACGTTTTAAGAACGCTCATGAAAACCGGGCTTACCGCCTGGTTTGCCTGACGGCCCGCGCCCGTGTAGACATCAAAGCGCGGCGCGCGCTGCTCACGGGGAGCAACGGGGGCCTGCGACGTCTCACGATAGGCGGGCATGGCGTTCATATCATAGGCGAGTGCTGCGCTTGAAGTGTTGTAGCCCATGATATGCCGCCTCCCATCCCGAGTACGTTGGTAGTGTGTTTAAGCTTCGTTTATGGTGCGAGCGGGAGGTCCAATATCGCGCGGTCGCGCCTACAGACGCTGCGCCACGCGGATTTTGGCTGATCTCGCCCGAGGGTTACGCTCAACCTCATCAGGCTGGGCAACCAAGGGTTTGCGGGTGATGACCTTGAGTATCGGCACGTTGCCGCACACGCACACCGGAATCTCCGGCGGACACGTGCACCCCTGGCTCATCTCCTTAAAGTGATTCTTTACGATACGGTCCTCAAGCGAGTGATACGAGATGACGCAGATACGTCCGCCCGGATTGAGCCACCTGGTGGCGGCATCAAGCCCTCGTTCGAGCACATCGAGCTCGTGATTGACCTCGATGCGAATGGCCTGGAAACTTTTCTTGGCCGGGTGTCCGCCATGCCGACGAGCGGCAGCCGGGATACCCGCCTTGATGATCTCGACAAATTGGCCGGTGGTTTCGATCGGTTCTTGCTCGCGGCGGCGCACGATCTCGCGCGCGATCTGCGAGGCGAACTTCTCTTCGCCGTAGACGCGTAGAATCCGGGCGAGGTCGTGTTCGTTATAGGTGTTGATGACCTCAGCTGCGTTTAAGGTGTTATTACCCGGATCCATCCGCATGTCCAATGGGGCGTCCTCGTTATACGAAAAGCCCCTGCCAGGGATATCGAGTTGCGGCGACGAAACGCCCAAATCGAACAGGAAGCCATCGACCCCGGGCACCTCGGCCGAGCAAAGCAGCTCGTCCAAGTCGCCGAAGTTGCCCCTCAGCAGCTGGTGCGGAACGCCGGGAACCTCGCGGTCCAGACGGGCGCCAGCGGCCTCGAGGGCCATGTCGTCCTGATCGACGCCGAGCAAAAGACCCGTCTCCCCCACCTGCGCAGCCATCTTTACCGAATGGCCGGCACCGCCAAGGGTGCAATCGCAGACAACGGAGCCGCTCTTTAGCCGCAGCGACTCAAGCACTTCGCCGAGCATGACAGGTTCATGCCGATATTCTTGTGTCAAGATCCCACGCTCCATCCGTTACCCGTGCCTTGCCCTTACGAGAAGAAGAGGTCCAGCAGGGCCTCATCGTCATCGTCCTCATCGGCCGCGGCGCGATCCCAAACCTCAAGGTGGTCGTAGTTGCCCACAACCGTGACCTCACGGTCGAGGTTCGCCTGCTTGCGGAGAGACTCGGAAAGGCCGATACGACCGGCGCTGTCCACGTCCATCGACGTGGTGCGCTTGTTGATCGCCCTCATGAGCTTCTGGTCGTTGATGTCACGCGGGTTAAAACCCTCGTGGCCCTCACGACCCGCGAAGAGTCCTTCGACCCACTTATCGAAGGCCTCGGCAGAGAACACGTACAGAGCATCGACATCCAGGGCTTTGAACACGCGAACGTGCTCTCCAAGCTCCTCGCGAAGGGGTGCAGGCAGGGACAGACGACCTTTTGCATCGAGATTGCGCTCGTATGCACCAGTCATTCCCATGTGCGCCCTCCCCTCGGTTACTCAGATGGCACGTACGCGGGGAACCACCCCGCCTGTCGACGTCATTAATAATATGG
>DXMB01000028.1:0-27129 GCA_019414425.1 Collinsella sp. | reverse complement strand
GCGCCGCGCTTTTGCAGCAGGCGAACGATATTGCACGACTTATAGGCGGCGATCCCGCCGGTAATGCCCAGCAGGATCGTTTTTCCCTCAAGTTGCATTGAATTGTTGGATGCCGCCGTCATCGCTAGGCTTCCTTGCTCGGGAGTACTAGGAGGCGGTGGCAGTACGGGCAATGCGTGATCTCGCTACCGTCATGGTTGAGGTCGCTCATGGACGATGCCTGCAGCGCGGTGTGGCAGACCGTGGGGATGTTGCCCTTGATGGTCTCGACGGCCAGGCCGCGGAACTGCTTAAGAAGACGTTCGTAGTCGGTGAGCACGTCGGTCGGCAGCGTGGCGGCAAGCGCAGTGCGCTCCTTCGTGGCGGCTTCTATCTGAGCCTGCAGGTCGGCGGCCTTGGCGCGGGCGGCCTTGGTGTCGGCCTTCACGCCCTCCTCGAACTTGGCGATGATTGCCTGTGCGCGAGCCTCGCGGTCGAGCGCCTCCTTGTGGGCGACGACGACGTCCTTGCGGGTGTGCTCGATCTTGTCCAGGCGCTTGGCCAGGGTGGCGAGCTCGTTCTCCAGGTCCTGAACCTCGCGATAGTCGGAGCCGTCAACGTGACGCTTCTTGGCGGCCTCGATGGCGTTATTGGTCTGGATCTCGGTGGTGTTGAGATCGTCGAGCTCAATGTCCAGATCCTTGCGCTGGGCGTAGAGCTTGGTCATCTCGGACTTGAGCTTCACATAGGTCTTGCGCTTGGAAGCGAGCTCCTTGAGCTCCGGCATATTGGCAAGTTCGCTCTTGTTGCGGGCGAGCTCCAAATCGATCTGTTGCAGCTTGAGTAGCGTAGCGCCGGCGCTCATAAGTTCTCTCCTTTTGTCACAGTCCACCATTGGCAAGGGTTCAGTATTTTAATCGCATGACGGGGGTCGACCCCGGCGTCAACTGCAGAGTTCATCAATATATCAACGAACGGCTCCTCGGAGCGGTCGTGGCCGAGCAAGATCACCGGCAGCCCGCGCAAGGCAAGGTCTTGCGCCACGTGGTAGCCCGCCTCGCCCGTCACGACAACATCTGCGCCCGCGGCGATGGCGAGCTCTCCGAAGTCGCCCAGGGAGCCGCCCAAAATGGCGACGGTGCGGCACGGGCGATCAGCTTTGCCCCACACACGCGGGTTGCTGCCAAAGGCCGTGGCAGCACGGGTGGCAAGATCGCGCAGCGTGCACGGGTCGTTGAGCGTTGCAAGTGCGCCCAGGCCGGTGGCCTCGGGGTCGTCCACGTGCTCCAGTGAGCTCACGGGTGCGGCACCCAGCAGCTTGCTCAGGCAGACACGGGCTTCGTGCGAGCGGTCCAGGTTGGTGTGGAGCGAGATAATGCTCACCCCGCAGCGGGCAGCCTCGTAGAGGGCCGCACTGCACTGGGGTCGTGTTGCATCCGCCGGACAAAAGGCCTCGGGTGCCTTGATGTATATGGGATGATGCGTCAGCAGCACGTTGGCGCTTGCTTCTTGGGCGCGGCGAACATTAGCCTCAGTCGCATCGAGTGCGCAGGCAACGCCGGTGATCTCCGCGGCCGGATCGCCAACGGAGAGTCCTACGTGGTCCCAGGGCTCGGTGTCCGTCTTGGGATAGTGTGCCAGTAGCGCGCGCTCGAGCTCGGCGACGATCATGCGGCACCTGCGATCGAGAGCAGCGTCTGGGCAAACTCGTCCAGATCGTCCGGATTCACGCGGTCGTCAAAGGAAATGCGCAGTGCACCTAGTGCCTGCTCGCGACCAATGCCCATGGCGCTGAGCACATGGCTCGGGTCCATGCTGCCGCTCGAGCACGCCGAGCCGGCCGAAACCTCAAAGCCGGCGGCATCGAGCTTGACGATGAGCTCCTCGGAGTCCATGCCATCAACGTAGATCGACACCATGCCCGGCAGGCGATCGGCCTGTGCGTAGTCGCCCATGGTGGCGTGAATGCGCTGGTGGGCCGTAAGCGTGGCGTAGAGCTTGTCGGAAAGGGCTTGCAGCTTCGCGCGCTCCTGAGCCACATGGGGCGTCAGAGACGAGGCGGCAGCGGCAAAGGCGAGCTGCGTTCGCAGGTCTTGCGTGCCGGCACGACGACCGGCCTCCTGTCCGCCGCCGAAGATGCGCGGGCGCAGCGGCGTGCGGCTCTTAAGGTAGAGTGCGCCAGATGCCACGGGACCGCCAATCTTGTGGGCTGCGACGGACATGGCGTCGACGCCCAGCTCGGTGACATCGAGCGGAATATGCAAGTAGCCCTGGATGGCATCGGTGTGGAACAGGGCGCCAACGGTATGCGTGGCCGCGGCAAGCTCGCGGATGGGCTGCACCACGCCGGTCTCGTTGTTGGCAACCATGATGCTCACGAGCGCCACGTCGTCGCCTAGTAGCTCGACAAGCGCGGCAGGCTCAATGTAGCCCGCGCGGCAGGGCTGCACCAGGTCGACGGTAAAGCCGGCGGCACGCAGCAGCGGCAGGTTGTCCAGAATCGAATCGTGCTCGATGGCCGAAACGATTACACGACCGCGCTTGCGATCGCGCTGACGAGCGCCCTCGGCAAGACCGAGCAGCGCCAGCTGGTTGGCTTCGGTGCCGCCGTTGGTCAGTACAATCTCGGACGGGCGGACGTGCGCGCCAAAGCTGCGGGCGATCTCGCGACGTGCAACCTCCAGACGCGCGGCAGCCTTGCGGCCGAGCGAATGCAGCGAGTTGGGGTTGACGCCGGCAAGCTCGCTGTCGTCGTACTTGCGCTGCGCAAGGAGCGCCTCGGCGCGCATTGGCGTCGAGGCGGCATAGTCAAGATTCACGGGTATGCGGTTTTGACCTGCGGTCATAAGGGTTTATGCCTCCTGTGCGGCCTCGTTGCCCAGCTTCTGCAGCAGCGCAACCTCGGCAGCGGGATCTTCGGACTTAAATACGGCGGAGCCGGCCACGAGCACGTTGGCGCCGGCCTTGACGACCTCGGCGATGTTCTTGGAAGAGATACCGCCGTCGACCTCGATCAGGGGCGACACGCCGTGGCGCTCGCACATGGCCTTGAGCTCGTGAAGCTTTGCGATGGTGCCCGGGATAAAGCTCTGGCCGCCAAAGCCCGGGTTCACGCTCATGAGCAGCACCATATCGACGACGTCGATGATGCTCTCGAGCACGCACACGGGGGTGGCGGGGTTGAGCACCACGCCGGCCTTGACGCCGCGCTGCTGCAGATGCGTGAGCGTGCGGTGCAGGTGCGTGGAAGCCTCGTAGTGCACGGTGATCATGTCGGCACCGGCGTCGGCGTACCAATCGACCGTCTCGTCGGGGTTCGTCACCATGAGGTGCGCGTCGACCGGTACATCGGTGGAGCGCTTGACGGCCTTAAGGATGTCAACGCCAAAGGTGAGGTTGCCGGTAAAGTGACCGTCCATAACGTCGAAGTGCACGTAGTCGGCACCGGCGATCTTGTCGAGTTCGCCCTTGAGGTTGGCCATGTCGGCCGAAAGGACAGACGGAGCGATTTTGATGGAACCCATGGTAGAAGCCTTTCTGCGCTAGTCGGTGAGTCCGTAGAACTCTTGAGAAGGGACGCGATCTGTGAGAATCTCGAGCGCCCTATCCAAAGTAACACCGTTGTAGAGCGTTTGCTCCACGGCAAAGGTGAGCGGAATGTCTACGCCCAGTGAACGGGCAAGCTCACTGACGCTGCGGGCCGCGACGGCGCCCTCGACCACCATATGCGTACGTGCCTGGTACTCGTCGAGCGAGATGCCGTGGGCAAACTCGTAGCCAAAGGTGCGGTTGCGCGAATGCTCGGAGGTGCAGGTGGCAATGAGGTCACCCATGCCGGCAAGACCCATGCAGGTCATGGCTTGACCGCCGCGGGCGTGCACCAGACGGCTGATCTCGGCCAGGCCGCGCGTCATGATAAGGGCAAGCGTGTTGTCGCCCGCACCAGAACCGGCGGAAATGCCGCACACGATGGCGATGACATTTTTCATGGCGCCGCAAACCTCGACGCCGGTCATGTCCTGCGACAGGTAGATGCGGAAGGCCGTGGATAGGAGCAGGTCCTTAAAGGTCTCCCCTACCTGTGGATCATTGCTGGCGATGACGGCGGCAGAAAGCCCGCCGCGGCAGATCTCCTCGGCATGGTTGGGGCCCGAGAGCGCCGCGACACGCGACTCGTTGCCGATCTCACTGGCGATTACCTCACTCATAAGCAGGCCGGATTCGGGCTCAATACCCTTGGTGAGGCAGAGTGCCGGGGTGTCGGCGGCGATGAAGGGTGCTGCCTGATGGCATACGCTGCGCAGGTGCGTGGAGGGCACGGCAAAGATGATGGCCTCGGCGCCGTCGAGCGCCTGCGACAGGTCCGTGGCGGCGACAACGTTGCCGGGCAGCTCGTAGTCCACCAGATACCGGGGATTGCGGTGCTCGGCATTGATGCCGGTGGCCGTCTGCTCGCTATGGGCCCACATGGTCACGCGCTCGGCTCGCTCGGCGGCGAGGCCGGCGACGGCGGTTCCCCAGGAGCCGGAGCCAATCAGCGCAACATTCATGACTCTCTCCTACTTATCGTCGGGCTCGGTGACGCGCTTGGTAAACGAGAGCTTGGACTCCTTACCGGCCATGAGCTTTTGGATATTCGAGCGATGGGCCCACACCACGGTGATGCCGATCATCGCCATGCAGAACTTGAGGCCCAGGCTGCTGTACGGAAAGACCGCGCAAGCAGCGATAGGAAGTCCGATGGCCGCGGCAAGCGAACCCACTGACACATACTTGGTGATGGCGACGGCTACGATAAACATGCCCAGCAGCGACAGGCCAATAGGCCAGTACCAGGCGAGGATGACACCCAGACCAACTGCGATACCCTTGCCGCCGTGGAAGTTGAGATAGGGCGAGAAGATATGGCCCCACACGGCTGCCAGGCAAATGACACCGAGCATCCAGTCGCCGGGGGCTCCGGGCGCCATGATGTTCGGCGGAAATCCATAGCCCACGCTCGCGATGAACGGACGGGCGATGACAACGCAGATGGCGCCCTTAAGGCAGTCGAGCAGCAGCGTGAGCGCGGCCACCTTGGGGCCGGCTACGCGCAGGGCGTTGGTGGTGCCGATGTTACCGGAGCCCGCCTTGCGAATGTCGGTGTGGTTAAACACGCGGCCCAAGATCAGGCCAAACGGAATCGCTCCGATAAAGAACGAGACCACGGCGCAGATGGCGGTCAGCAGAATCGGATTATGCATCCTTTTGCTCCTTCTTCCTAAAGAAGAGTCGAATGGGCGTGCCGGCAAAGTCGAAGGTCGAGCGCATGCGGTTCTCCACGTAGCGCTGGTAGGTGTCGTTGACCAGGTCACTGTGGTTGACGAAGAACGTGAACGTCGGCGGGTTGACGCCCGTCTGGGTCACGTAGTGCATGCGCAGGCGGCGCTTGCCGTCCACCACGGTATGACCGAACTCGCGCAGGTCGGTGAGGAACGCGTTGAGGCGCGAGGTGCTAATCTTCTGCGAGCGCGTCTTTTCGGCGGCGTCTACCATCGCCCAGATCTTCTCGACGCTGCGGCCGGTGAGAGCAGAGATGCGCAGGTACTGGGCCCAGGGAGCCATGACGCCCAGACGGCGGTCGATGGTCTCCATGCAGGCCTCGCGCTTACGGTCGTCGTCGAGCAGATCCCACTTGTTGAGCAGCACAACGATGGCGCAGCCGCGCTCGATGGCAAGACCCATGACCTTCTGGTCCTGCTCGGTAACGCCCACGGAGGCGTCGACGACGAGCAGCGCCACGTCGGCGCGGTCGATGGCGCGCAGGCCGCGGACCATGGAGTAGTACTCGATGTTCTCGTACACGGTGCTCTTCTTGCGAATGCCCGCGGTGTCGACCATGCGGTAGTGCTTGCCGTTACGCTCGACGACAGTGTCGATGGCGTCGCGCGTCGTGCCGGCAATGTTGGACACGATAGAACGGTCGGCGCCCAGGATGCGGTTGAACAGCGACGACTTGCCGGCGTTGGGGCGGCCGATGATGGCCACGTTCAGCGCGTCGGGGAACTCATCGGCGACCTCGTCTTCTTCCTCGGGAAGCAGGGCCACGATATCGTCGAGCAGGTCGCCCGTGCCATGGCCATGCAGGGCCGAGAGCGGCGTGGGCTCGCCGATACCGAGCGAATAGAACTCCCAGATGCTGTCGTTTTCGCGATCGGGGTTGTCGAGCTTGTTCACCAGCAGAAAGACCGGCTTGTCGCAGCGCTTGAGCATGCGGGCGACCGACTCGTCCTCTTCGGTGACGCCGGTGCGGCCATCGACTACAAACAGGATGACTGCGGCTTCCTCGGCGGCGGCGAGCGCCTGGTCGCGGATGGACGTGGCAAAGACGTCGTCGCTCTTGAGCGGCTCGATACCGCCCGTGTCGACGATGGTGAACTCGCGGCCGTTCCAATCGGCCGTGTGATACGAGCGGTCGCGCGTGACGCCGCGAGACTCGTGGACGATGGCGTCCGAGGTCTGGGCCAGGCGGTTAACGAGCGTGGATTTGCCCACGTTGGGGCGTCCGACGACGGCGACGATAGGTTTCATCTGCTCTCCTTTAATGGGTAGGTTCAGTGGAAGTGTTAGAGTCGGCAGGCACAATGCCAAGGATATGCTCCAGGGTATCGAGCAGCTCATGCGGCATGGTTGACACCACATGAACCTCGGCGCCGCGACTGGTAAGGCTTGCGAGTAAATCGTCACGATGATACTCGTCAAGCGTCATGCCGTCAGCGTTGAACATGAGCTTAGGCACAAAGAGCATAACCCCCGACAGATCTTGGGGCAGCTGCTCCAAGATGTCACACGCGACGATGAGGCCGGTCACGTCCACGTTGCCGCCAAAGTAGCGGTTCTTGATGGCCGTGACAGTGCCGGCGAGTCCCTGGGGCGACTCCACAAAGCGGGCCACCGTGTCGCGTGCGCTGGCGCCCGAGAGGCACAGCAGATGCTGGCTGCGGGCGGCGATGGCCTCGCGGACGCGGGCCAGACGCTCGGTATAGGCGGCAAGCACGTCGTCGGTCTCGTCTAGATACGAGCGGATCATGCCGATGCCGTCGTAGTACTGCGGGTAACCGTCGTAAAAGTCTGCCTCTGGAGGATCGATGCCGGCGTCCAGATAGAACTCGTCGCTCATCTGGAAGGTGTGGCGGCCAAAGCGCTCATAGGCGCGGTCCTGGAACGGTCGGATCATGGCAATGGTCTCGCGCGCCAGTTCGGGCTTGTCGCTGTATGACCAGCTAAAGCGGTTTTGGTGTTTGGTAAAACCGAGCGGCACAATGCCCAGGCTTGTGATTTGCTCGTGCTCCTCGCAAAAGCGCAGGGTCTTTTCCAGCTCCTCGCCGTCGTTCATGCCGGGGCACAACACGATCTGCGCGTGAATCTCGATGCCGGCGGCCATGATGGTCTCGAGTACGTCCATGCCTCGCTGGGCGTTACGGCCCATCATACGACGGCGGACGTCGGGGCTCACAGCGTGGACCGACACGTTCATGGGACTCATGTTGCGCTGGATGACGTTTTGCACGTCCTCGTCGGTGAGGTTCGTAAGCGTGACAAAGTTGCCTTGCAAAAAGCTTAGGCGATAGTCGTCGTCGCGAATATAGAGCGTGGAGCGGCCGCCCTTGGGGAGCATGGTCATAAAGCAGAACACGCAGGCGTTGACGCAGGTACGCATGCCGTCGAAGATGGGGCCACCGAACTCCAAACCCCAATCCTCGCCGGGAAAGCGGTCGAGCTCGACGGGGGTGACGGTGCCGTCGCGCGGGTCGAAAACCTCGAGGTCGACGGTATCATCGTCGGCCTCCCAGAGCCACACGATCATGTCGGTGAGCGCCTCACCGTTGACCGTGAGCACGCGCATGCCCGGCTCGATACCCACATCCCACGCGGGCGATTCGGGACGCACGTTCTTTACGAGCGCGCCCTCACCCGGCTCGGGGTCGCGGCTGCGCCCGTAATCGGCCACCTCGGCGGCGTATGCGGGTACGGTCTGGTCCATGGTTAGCGGCAAAGCTCCTTGATGCGCTCGACGGCGCGCTCGATGTGTTCTTGCGGGGTGGAGGCTCCGGCGGTGATGCCGATGTGGTGAGCGTCGGTAAACCACGCGGCTTGGAGCTCAGAAGCTTCCTCGATGTGATACGTGCGCTCGCAGGCGTCTGCGCAAATCTGCGCCAGGCGGCGGGTGTTGCCCGAGTTCTTGCCGCCCACGATGACCATGCAGTCGCAGCGGTTGGCAAGTGTGGCTGCTGCCTGTTGACGCTCACTCGTGGCGGCGCAGATGGTGTTGATCACGCGCAGCTCCTGCACGCGCGGGGTGATAGCAGCCACGACCTCGGCCAAGTTCTGCGCAGTCTGGGTGGTCTGCACAACCAAGCCCACTTTACCCTTGAGCGACAGCGCGTCCGCATCGGCAGCGCAGCTCACGACCTGCGCGTCATCGCCGGCGTGGCCCAGGATGCCCTCGACTTCGGGGTGGCCCGGCTCGCCCACGACGATCACGCGGTAGCCCTCGCGCACCAGGCGCTCGGCCGCCACGTGGACCTTCTTCACGTAGGGGCAGGTGGCGTCGACGACGTTAAGGCCACGCTCGCGAGCGGCATCAATGACCTGCGGCACCACGCCGTGGGCGCGGATGATCACAGTGCCCGACGTGGCGTCGTCCAAGGTGTCGGCCAGACCGACGCCTGCCTCGGCGAGCTCGCGTACCACGATCGGGTTATGGATGAGCGGACCCAAGGTATGGACCTGAGTGCACTCCCCTGCCTGCGGCGCAGCGGCCAGCGCCATATCGAGCGCACGCTGTACGCCGTAGCAGGTGCCGGCGTGGGCAGCGATTTCGATAGTGGGGGCGTCTGCCTTGCCGGGCACAGCCTCGGCGGTGTTCATGACTTCCTCGTCCATGGCTAGAACCTGCCCGGGTGCTCGGCGCACAGGTCATCACGCATGGCGTAGACGCGACTCATGGCTTCGGACTCAAACCAGGCTAGGCGCTCCTTGCGCTTGAGCTCGACAGGCGCGTCGGAAAGCGAAATTAACTTGCCGGCGCGGATCCAGCACTTTTTGGGGCGCATGATCTTTTTGCCCGCAGGCGTAATATCGGACCAGCCGCAGATGGCGAGCGGGTTGACGGGTGCCTTACCCATCTGGGCGATGAGCGCAAAGCCGCCGTGGACTTCGGGCTTGATCTCGCGCGAGCGGATGCGCGTACCCTCGGGGAAGATCAGGACGTCCTCACCGCGCTGCAGCGCATGCTGGGCGGCACGCAGGCACTTCATGTCGGCGGTGCCGCGCTCGACGGGAATGCCGCCCACGCGGCTAAAGGCCCAGCGCACGATCTTGCTCTTCGCAAACTCGGACTTAAAAATGGGGCGAATGCGGCGGCCGCCAAAGAACAGCGCCGTCTCCACAGCTAGGAGCTCGGCCATCGATGTGTGGTTGCAGATGACCACGCTGCCGCGGCCTTCCTGGCGCTCAAACAGCAGGTCGCTGTCCTCGACCTTCCAACGCCACATGAGCTTGGAGAAGACCCACAGGATGCCCATGACCACGGCGACGGTGCCGCGGATGAGCGCCGGGAACTCGGCGTAGGGGGCGTTGTAGTAATCCTCGGGCGTCTGCTTAAACAGGCGCATGGGCTACCTCCTTTGGTTGATGAGGTCCTCGATGATCGAGACGACCTCGTCGATGGTGTGGGCGGTGGAGTCGACATGTACCGCGTCCTCGGCGGGAACGAGCGGCGCGACCTCGCGGCTGCTGTCGAGCTTATCGCGCTGCTTGAGGGCGTCGAGGGTCTCGTCGACCTCGGCCTCAAGCTGCTCTTCGGTGAGCGGCTGGGCGTCGTTTTGGTGGCGCTGCAGCACACGGCGACGGGCACGCTCGCGCGGGTCGGCGGTCAGGAAGACCTTGACCTGTGCGTTGGGGAACACGACGGTTCCGATGTCGCGACCCTCGGCGACGATATCGCGGTCCTCGGCGGCGCGGCGCTGGTGGATGAGCATGGCGGCGCGCACGCCCGGGTAGGCCGAGACCTTGGACACGTTGGCGTCGACCTGCGGGGTGCGGATGGCGGCCGAAGCGTCTTGGCCGTCGATGGTCAGGCGCGTGTCCTCGCCGGTGCCGTTGGTAAAGCGGATCTCGATTTGCTCGGCGAGGGTGTCAATGGCCGCCTCGTCGTCCAGGTCGATGCCGCGGTCGAGCGCGGCGAAGGTGACGGCGCGATACATGGCGCCCGTGTCGAGCTTGTTAAAGCCCAGCTGGCGGGCAATCTCCTTGGCGATGGTGGACTTGCCGGAACCGGCGGGGCCGTCGATGGCGACGATCATGCAATGCTTCCTTTCGGTGGTTGACGTGCTGGTATGGGACGCGGGCGCTGGGGCTTTGCGATTGCCTAGCTCGTGTAGCGCTCGCGGTAGGTGTTGCGCTTGGGCGCGGAGCCGTGGCTACCGTGGTGACGCGTGCGACTCGCGGTGTTGGTCGCCGGCGCGGCGCTGCGCTTGGAGCTGGCCTGCTTGGGCGGGATACCGCCGTCTTTGAGGATCTGCACCTCGCGGTCGGTGAGCTCGCGCCACGAGCCCTTGGCCACATCCTTGAGCTCCAGGCCGGCAAAGTTGCAGCGGTGCAGGCGGATCACCGGGTGGTGAATCTTGCTCAGCATGCGCTTGACCTGGTTCTTGCGGCCTTCGCGGATGATGACCTCCACGGCGGTGGTGCCGGGCTTAACGCCTTGCGGAGCTACGGCCTCGGCCTCGCGCGCGTTAATGACGCGGCAGATCGCCGGCTGGCACAGGCCGTCATCGAGCTCGATGCCGCGGCGGAGTGGTTCTAAGTCGCGATCGGTCAGGTTGCCGTCCACGAGCGCCTGGTAGGTCTTGTAAACATGCTTGCTGGGGTGCAGCAGATCCTGCGACAGGTCGCCGTCGGTGGTAAAGAGCAAAAGGCCCGTGGTGTCGCGGTCCAGGCGGCCCACAGGGAACAGGCCCGGAAAGCGGTCGCGCGGGACCAGGTCGGCCACGCAAGGGCGCTCCTGCGGATCGCTCATGGTGGTGAGGTAGCCGGTCGGCTTGTAGAGCATCAGGTACACGGAGCCCTGGTTGAGCTTGACGGGCATGCCGTCGACCTCGATATGGTCGTGGTCGACGTCGACCTTGGTGCCCAGTTCGGTCGCGATCTGGCCGTTGACGGTCACGCGGCCGGCGGTCATCAGGTCCTCCGATCCGCGGCGGCTCGCCACGCCCGCGCGCGCCAAAAAGCGCTGCAGGCGCATGGTATGCGGGTAGACGGGCTGGGCGTCGGTTGCGGGTACTGCGTTGCCCATGGCACGCGTCTCCCCTACTTCGTTAGTCCTCGTCATGTAAATCCTCCGAGGTCTCGTCGACGACCAGGGTTTCCAAGTCCTCGACTGCCTCAACATCTTCAACATCGGTATCGAGCAGTTCGCGCTCTTCGTCCAGGTCATCGGCCTGCTCCTCGAGCGTGGACTGAATGCTACGACCGCTCAGGCGCTCGCGGATAAACCGGCGCGACTGCTCGTCGGGGGCAAACTGCTCCAGATCGGGCAGGTCGCGGGTGGAGCGCAGACCGAACTTTTCCAAGAAGGCGTTGGTCGTGCCGTAGATGATGGCCTGACCGCGCTCGGGGTCGCGGCCGAGCTCGCGCACCAGGCCCTTGTCCACGAGCGACGCAATGACGCCGTCGGAGTTGACGCCGCGGATGCCCTTGACCACCTCGCGCGTGACTGGCTGGTGGTAGGCGATAACGGCCAAGGTCTCGAGCGCCGCCTGCGACAGCTTTTGCGTGTCCCAGCTCAGCACATAGGCCTCTACCACATCGTGGTAGGCGGGGTGCGTAAACAAGCGCCAACCACCGGCGACCTCGCGCAGCTGAAAACCGCGGTTAGCCTCCTCGTACTCAACTTTGAGCTCGGCGAGCAGCGATGCGCACTCGCCCGGGGCGATATCCAGTGCACTTGCCAGCGCGGGCGCACTCACGGGGTCGCTCGACACCAGCAGCAGCGCCTCCAAGGCGCCTTTGAGGCTGTTTGCCTCCAGCGTGGAAAGGGTTGACATGGTTGCCGCTCCTATTCGGTGAGCTCGGGGCCCTCGCCGGGCACGTATGCCTCGGCGCCCTCGACGCGATTGATTTGAATGGTTCCAAAGATTTCGTCCTGGCTCAGGGTAAGCGAGCCGCGCTTGGCGAGCTCGAGCATGGCCAGGAAGGTGACGACAAGCTGTTCGGTGGTGGCATCGCCGTCCAACAGCTCGCGGAAGGTGCAGGTTTGGTGAGCCATGGTAAAGCGATCGACCGAGGCCACCGTCAGGTCGAGCGGCACGCGATGCGGTGCCACGTGCTCGGCTTCCAGCAGGAAAGTCTGGCGCTTGCCGTCCAGGTCGGCGCAGATGACGGCGAGGCCGCGCAGGGTAATGCCGGCCAGGTAGTCGGGCATAAGGCCAAGGAATTCGGGGTCGGGGCCGGCCACGCGCGGATGCATGCGGCTCTCGGCCTGCATCCGCGCGCCAAGGGCTGCCGCCGCGCCTTTAAACTGCTTGTAGGCAATCAGGCGCTGGATCAGGACTTCGCGCAGGGCGTCGCCGTCGAGCGCACTGAGTTCCTCGAGGTCTTCGTCGTCCTCGTCACCGTCGCCTGTCTTGCGCGGGGCCTCCTGGGGTACCAGCGAGGCTGCCTTAATGTCCAAAAGAGTTGCCGCGACCAGCAAAAAGTCGCTCGCCACGTCCAGGTCCAGCGCCTCGATACGCTCGGCCTCGGCCAGGTATTGCTCGGCCACCTCGCTGATCGAGATGGCGCCGATATCAACTTTTTGGCGGGTTACCAGCTGCAGCAGCAGGTCGAACGGTCCGCTGTAGACCTGCGTCGACACGCGATACGACATCTTCGACCTCCTTTGACGGCGCCTTCGCGGCGCGGTTTGGGTGCATGTTGCGACCGTTTTGCACGGTCGACCTGTAAGTTTACCTTAGATGCCGGCGATTGCGAAGTTGAGCAGCCACTCGGCCAACGGATACACGGTAACGTCGAAATAGCGGCCGATCACGTCGATGCCAGTCCACATGGGCAGCAGATACAGCACAATGATGAGTATGGGCATGGCGTATCGCTGCAGCTGGTAGTAGGTGGAGAGCGCCTTGCCTTTGAGGAACGGCACGATAATCGACGAGCCGTCAAGCGGCGGAATCGGAATGAGGTTAAAGAACGCAAGCGACAGGTTGACCACGATAAAGGTGGCGCCGAAGTTCATGATTTGCGTCGCCACGGCAAAGGACATGCTGGCGTAGAGGTTGCCGTATGCAGCGTGCATGAGGGCTGCGGCCAGGCATGCGAGCGCGATATTCGATGCGGGGCCGGCTGCGCTCACCAGGACCTCATCACGCTTGGGGTGTTTGAGGTTGTTGAGGTACACGGGCACGGGTTTGGCGAAGGCGAACACCGGGCCGCCGGCGGCAAGCATGAGCAGCGGCAGGATGATGGTGCCAAACGGGTCGATATGGTTGAGCGGGTTGAGTGAGACGCGTCCGCGCGAACGGGCCGTCTTATCGCCGAGTGCCCAGGCCGCGGCGGCGTGTGCGCTCTCGTGGATCACGATGCCCACGATGACGGCGACGGCGCTGGCTAGCAGGTTCATGAGGTAGCTGCTGGACATGGCGCTCCCCTAGCGGACGCGACGCGAGGCGCGCGTGAGCAGGTAGTCGGCCACAAACAGGATGACGGCCACGATGGCGTAATCCAAGCGGAACACGCCGCCAAAGGGCGATGTGATGACGCCGTAGCCGGCGATGGCGCTCGGCAGTGCGCGCGAAAGCTCGACGACGAAGCCCACAATCTGCAACTTGGCGGTGAGGCCGCTAAAGCACAGCAGCACGGTCATCGCGCTCATAAAGATGCCGCAGATGCGACAGGCGATGGCGATGATGCTCATCGCCACGGCAGCGGCCTTACGAGAGTTCACGCGCGGTCTCCTCTTCGATCTGGGTGGAAAGCTCCAGCCATTCGTCCTCGAGCTTGGGTAGCTCTTGCTTAAGGCCGTTATATTCCCCCAGCGCGGCGTTGAACTTGTCTTGATCGGCATAAAGCTCTTCGCTCGCCATCAATTCCATAAGCTCGTCATAGCGGGCGCGCTTTTTGTCGAGCTCCGTCTCGATCTTCTTGAGCTGGTTACGCACGCCCTTGAGCTTTTTGTTGAGCGCAGCGCGGGCTTGGGCCTCGGCGCGCTTTTGCTCCTTGGTCTTTTTGCCCTCGGCAGGCTTGGGGGCGGCGACGGGGGTGTCGGCCTGGGCGGCGCTGGCCTTGGCGGACTTGGTCGTGGCCGGCGCGCTCTCCGTGGACGCCTCGGCGGCGGCGCGGGCTGCGAGGTCCTCGCGCTTGTAGAGGTAGTAGTCGTAGTCGCCGTCGTAGACCGTGACTTGTCCGTCGCGGATGTCGATGACGCGGTTGGCCACGGCGCGCACCAGGTGCTCGTCGTGGCTGATCAGCACGATGGTGCCGGGGAAGTTTTGCAGGGCGTTCTCGAGCATGTCCACCGAGTCGATGTCTAGGTGGTTGGTGGGCTCGTCCAGGCACAGAAGTGCCTCGGGGGCCACGAGCATCTTAGCCAGGGCCAAGCGCGCCTTTTCACCGCCGGAAAGGACGCGCACCTGCTTTTCGATGGAATCGTTGTCGCTAAACAGGAAGGCGCCCAGTAGGCTGCGCTGCTGCGGCACGGTCCACTTGGGCGTGACGGTGTCGATCTCTTGCAGGACGGTGTTGGACTCGGTCATGCCCTCGAGCGCGTGCTGGGCGTAATAGGCCACGCCCACGTTGGTGCCCAGGTCGCGGGTGCCGGTGGTGGGCGGCTCCAGTCCGGCGATGATCTTCATGAGCGTGGACTTGCCGGCGCCGTTGGGGCCGACGAGCGCCACGTGCTCGCCGCGGTAGAGCTTGAGGTCGATGTCGCTGTAGATGTGCTTGTTGCCGTAGGACTTGGAGACGCCCTCCAGGCCCACGACCATGTCGCCGGAGCGCGGCGGGTCGGGGAACTTAAAGTCGATGTGCTTGTGGCCCTCGGGTAGGATGACAAGCTCCTTTTTGATCTGCTCGATCTTGCGGATGCGCTCCTGGGCCTGGGCGGCCTTGGTGGGCTTGTAGCGGAACTTGTCGACGAAGACCTGCATGTGGGCGATGTCGCGCTCCTGGGCGGCGCGCTTGGCGCGCATCTGCTCAAGGTTGTCCTCGCGCTGCTTGAGGTAGCTGCTGTAGTTGCCGGTGTAAGTGGTCACGCGACGGTTTTCGAGCGCGGCGACGTGGTCGACGCAGGCGTCCATAAAGGCGCGGTCGTGGCTGACGATGAGGACGGCGCCGTCGTAGTTGGCGATAAAGCCACGCAGCCACTGGACGCTTTCGAGGTCCAGGTGGTTGGTGGGCTCGTCCAGAAGCAGCAGGTCGGGATGGCGCAGGAAGAGCTTGGCGAGCGCGATGCGCATCTGCCAGCCGCCCGAGAACTCGGAGCACGGGCGCTCAAAGTCGGCGACCTTAAAGCCCAGGCCGGACAGGATCTTGCGAGCGTTGCTCTCGAGCTCGTAGCCGCCCAGGTGCTCAAAGCGGTCCTGGACCTGGCCGTACTCGTTGAGGAGTGCGTCGACGTCCTTGCCCTGCTCGGAGAGCTCGGTGATTTGGGCCTGCAGCTCGTTAGCGCGCTCGCCCATGCGGCGGATTTCCTTGGCGGCGGCCATGACCTCGGCGAGGATGGTGGTGTCCTTTTGTTCCAGATTAGTTTCCTGCTCTAGGTAGCCCACCTGGCAGTCCTTTGCGTACTGGACCTGGCCGGAGTCGGGACTGTCGATGCCCATGATGATTTTGAGCATGGTGGTTTTGCCAGCGCCGTTGGGGCCCACGAGCGCGAAGCGCTCGCCGGGGTTGATCTGGAAGGACGCGCCGCTAAAGAGGACGCGTGCGCCGAAGCTTTTTTCGATCTTGTCGACCAGGAGGATCATGGTGCCGCCTTTGACCTTGTGTGCCAATATGAAAAAAGGCCCCAACTTGCGTTGGAGCCTCATTCAATGCTCGGGTGGAGACGAGGGGGATCGAACCCCTGACCTCTTGACTGCCAGTCAAGCGCTCTCCCAGCTGAGCTACGCCCCCGTGCGAAGAAGTACTATACGGGAACTCCGACGGCGATGCAAGGGCAATTTTGGAAAAACTTTCGCCCGTGCCGGCACGGGCGAAACACGACCCGCCCGCTCAACCGGGTTTCCCGTGCTCCGCCAGTCCCATTATCGGACCCGATTGCGAACCGCCCCTCCTCTGCGCCTCAGAACTATGCCGGTTTACTACGATGAATCAGGAATGTTCGACCACGCACGCCTTTTCACGCAACCGTCGGGCTCCCTACCTGCGGTTTTGCAAACGGGGAACACGCGGTGCTCGGGAGTCGCCGATCAGTCGTAGTAAACTGGCGGTGTTTTGAAATGGCATCAGCTTGATTTCGCGGTTAAATGTGTTTGAGCCCTGAATTAATGGCCTTAACTTTTTCTAAAACACGTCTTTTCTGCGACGCGCCTAGATTGGTTGTTGTTTAGCATTGGACTTGATCTTGCGTTGTGCGACTTGCTCGTGCATGGTAGTATTTCACGACGTGAAGCGAAGAAATTAGGCCTTAGATGCCTTTATTAGAATTGCATTCACCGTTCATAAGGGCTCTTGGCGCAACGGTTAGCGCAGGGGACTCATAATCCCTGGGTTCTGGGTTCGAATCCCGGAGGGCCCACCAGAGTATTTTAGGCCGGGCATTACGCCCGGCCTCTTTGTTGTTAGCGCTGCAAACTAGCTTTGCCATCCAGAGACGTAAAGTTATTAACATTCATATTCGTAATTAACAATGGGAATGTCGCCAAGATGCTACCCAACCAACACATGGCTTCAATCGTTAGATAAGAAAAAAGGCCCCAACTTGCGTTGGAGCCTCATTCAATGCTCGGGTGGAGACGAGGGGGATCGAACCCCTGACCTCTTGACTGCCAGTCAAGCGCTCTCCCAGCTGAGCTACGCCCCCGTGCGAAGAAGTACTATACGGGAACTCGGACGGCGATGCAAGGACATTTTTGGAAAATTTCGCAGTCGCGGCGCGGGCCGCCATCCGCCCAACGGCCGTCTTGCCGGCGCCAGGCCCATTACCGGGGCCAATCGCGCTCCCGCCGACCCGGCGATTTCAAAACTATGCCGGTTTACGGGGCCAGGCCGGGAACCCCCGAGCATGCCGTAATCGGTAAAATCAAAACCGCAGGTAGACGGCTTGCGTATTCCGTGAAATGCAGGGTATGGACGGCCAGTCCGGGTCCAGCCCCGTAATCCGGCATAGTTTTGAAATGACATTATTTCACTAACAGGCAAACTAGGTAGTTCTAGCGCCTTGTCGCCGACTAATTTCCGATTTCCAACCAGTTGCACAAAACATTTGCTCGCAGTCTCGTCTCGGCGCACTTCATTGCCTCAGTTTTGGCTTTATAGCGAATCCCTAAACGGTCGCAGACACTTCTGACTATGGTGTCTAGCAGCTTTGAATCGTTGAGCATATCGTGAGTCACCAGGAATACATCGAATCCCATGCTCTGCAACGCAGTCATGCGCTCCGCATCGTGGTCAAGTATTGCACCTGAGCCATGAATGACCTCACCTTGGATCTCGATAATAACTGCCTTCATTAGGATTGGGTTTACGATCACGATGTCGCCGTAGCAGACCTTTTGGCCTGCGATGCTTTGGGCTGCCACGGATAGAGGGGTTAAATCGTTGAGGTACACGTATCTGAATCCTGAACCACCTAGACGTCGAGAACGACTTAGAAGCAGTACCCCCGCGACCTCGAGCGGAGACGCAGCAATGCCGATAACCTGCTGAGCGGCATCATAAAACTGCTTTCCCCACATTTGACTTTTGACCTTGTCGGCGAATCGATGTAGATCGCTTAGCTCGATGAGCGGCTTTCTCATCCAAAGAGAAGTGCCTTTGAGTTTCGTAACCTCTCTTCCATCCTCACGCTTGTTCGTTTGGCCTTCTTTATCTGTGGCCTTTACGGTTGCGCGGGCGTAAACTCGTTTCCAAGGAACCTCGTCTTCGCCTTCTCCAAGTTCGAACAGATCCTGCGTGCTGGAATTGCGATTCTCCTCTACCGCCATTTTTAACTGCATTTCGGCAGCGGGAGCAAGCTCGAAAACGGAAAACCAACCGCAAAGTTCGTACATAGCCAGTACGAGATCTATTTGGGACACAAAGCGTGTCATAGTAAATAATGTGTTAAGCGGATTGGTAACACTAAAGCCTAAATTAGTGTCGATTGTTGTGCTGACATCCGATGTCCCTTCCCAGCGAATAGTGGAGCGCAATCCCGAGTGGTGATTGCAATAACCTGGCGAAGCAACAGCGATAATCGGGGTCTTGAGGACGTCGGTTACGAATGGGGCTTGGGATAGAGCTCGCCAGCCTTCTTCGGAGTTGGGTAGGCGCGGGTAGAGGTCGCGCACCTGCGGTGGGCAGCGCCAATAGCGGAATGCGGTGTTTGCGCAGACGATTTCGTCCATTTGCGCCTCCCTTGGTATCGGCCGTAGGCCATGCGGTTGTGGTCGTGGACGATTATCTACTGGGGCATCATGCGGGTAAGTACCGGAAGCTGACCAAACGCTGACCAAAAAATGGATGGGATGTGTTGAAAGGTTGTCACGAGGCGTGAATGTGCTGGTACGAGCTGTGAGCCAGTGGTCTTTTTCTCCACAATTGCGTATGAATCATGCAAAGAATTCATTGAAAGATCGCGTGAACTATTTTCAAAATGTTCGACGACGTCACTCTATAGTTGGTCAACGAACGAAAATAATATTCAATATGTAGGAACTATGAAGGGTTTGCGATCAATAAAAAATAGGACCCCATGCTAATAAAAATCGAAAATTTGGTGTCACTTTTGGTGTCACCCTTGGTATCAAATAGAAAAAGGCCAGAGGCTTAACACCTCTGACCTGCGCTTTTGATGGTGGGCGATACAAGATTCGAACTTGTGACCCCATCCGTGTGAAGGATATGCTCTACCCCTGAGCCAATCGCCCGTCGCCTTTCGGCAAAAGAGATACTATCATAGCCGCGCCTGGTTTACCAAGAACTTTTTGCCCCCGATTTTAAATTCGTGGATGCTAGCTAAGCCAAAGCAACCAAAGCAATAGGTAAAACAGCAGCTTAACCACCATTTACCGCTTTATCCACGAGGTCTCGGGGCGACAGATTAGTCGCGCATTGTTGTATGCCATGTCGAGCGTGAGGCAGGTGCGCGCGGCGTAGAAACCGTCCTCGCGCTGGATGGTCAGCGCCAGTTCGGGCTTGTCGCCGGTCAGGCACAGCGGCAGCAGCAGCTGGATCCGACCGCCGTAGAACTGCGGCACGGCGAGCGTGTAGTTGGCTGCGGCGCGGCGGGCGGCCTCGACGACAGCTCCCTCAAAGGCGCGGCGTAGCAGCAGCGAGTTGCCCTCCCCCATCAGGCTAGCGGGAATACGCGTAAGGTTCTCCTCATCGCCCAGAATGTGGTCGATGTTGGAGCGGATGGGCAAGCGGTAGTCAAAGACCAGCTCGGAGGGGTCCTCGGCAAAGCGCACGTGGCACGGCAGGTACTCAAACGAGACCAGCATGGGGTCGCTCTCCTTAAAGAAGCCCTTCAAAAACCAGCGCTGGCGCGCGTCGGGCTTGGTGTTGGGCTCAAACAGGCCGTAGATGGTCTCGTAGCGACGCGTGCACAGGCCGGTGTTGAACAGGCATTGGTCGTTGTCGAACACCAAAGGCAGGTTGGACGGCGCGGTCTGGTCCACGTCGCGCTCGGTCAGGAACACCGCACGGCTAAACGAAAACGACAGGTAGTTTTTGAGGATGCGGTTGCCGGGACCCCAGTCCTCGGGGTCGGCGAGGTCGGCCAGGCGTTCGTAGCAGGGCTCGGGGCAAAACGCGAAGTCGTACACATTGCTGCACAGGGTGCTGGGGATTTCCATGTGGCGTCCATTCCATTTCATAGCTGGCGTGCGGATGCTTAGATTCTATACGCGCGACGCAATGCCGGGGAGCACATCACAGTGGCAACAGGAGTCGTACTCAAGAACGATCGGTTGCCAGACGAGGTCTTCGATGCTGCAGTGTAAGGTTTTTGCGAGCGCCAATGCCGAGGATACCGAGGCACGGCGCAGGTCCAGTTGGTTTTGCTCGTAGAGCTGTATGGCACGGATTTTGACTCCCGATTGGGCGGCCAGCTGCTTTTGGGTCAGGCCGGCTGCCTTTCGTGCTGCCTTGAGGCCCTTTTTGCCTGCCTGGGCTTTGTTCCATTTATCAATGACTATCTGGGCGAATTTAACTTCGGAGGCCTCGTGAAGCGGATGGTACGAGCCGATAACCCAATCGAGTGGCGCCACTTCAAAAAGGTCGCTAAAACCTAGGCCGCACGTCCATTGCGTGTATGCCAAAACCCAACCTGCTCAGTATTGCGGGGAACGGTCGAACGGATAGGCCTCCCTGAATTCGACGGGCTTCAGACCCGCGTGGACAATGATCTCGCGCACAAGCTCATCGCCCGACATGCCGCAGACAACGCGTGGGATACCGCGCTCAAACTGTTTCATCTCAAAAGCGTTTGACAAGATCGCCGTCAGTTCGGTCGGAGTCAGTCCCTGGTCGCAGAGGGCAAAATCGACTGCCTCGCCCAGCGTTCTCATAGCGTCCTCGAGATAAACTTCACTGTAGGCGCGGGTCATTTTCGGTCATCCCCTCTCGAACGATGTCTACGATACAGATCTCGCCGGTCTGACACTTTTGATGCTGCAGGCTCTTCGGTGTTTGAATCCTTTCATAATTCTTCTGTTCTTAGAGCTGCGTCGATCAGGTCGGCGACGTTGCAGGTGTGGTCCACGCGAGAGAATGCAGAGGCTATATCGGCGAGCGTAACCATGGCGAGATTTTACCGCCGATTGCATGGGAAGTAATCGCCGCGCGTTAATATAACCTTAATCGAGGGGTCGTATACGGAAGTGCGGGAAAACAGAGATCAGCCGACTAAACCCCGGATTTACGCTTCTGCGACCGACGGTATTGTTGCCAAAAATCGGGTTGTGCTCAGCCGCCCCTATTTTCCCCGAATTTCGGAAAACGGGAGTTTCGACAGCCAGTTGTGGCCTAAGAAGCGATGCTATTAACGAGGGAAGCGCCAACAGCGTGACAATTCAGACGATGTCGTCGGCATGGGTGAGTGGTGTCGACAGTAATTTTGGTAATCAACTTACTGGGCATTTAACAATAGAACGTCAGGAAATCATCGCCGAAGGCTTTGGTCCGACTTTTTGCTGTTCGGCGAGCTCAAAGATAAACGGGGCGTTTTATCAATAAATTCTGTCAAGAAATTGAGGTCATCAGTAGTAAATCCTTCGACGTTGAACCTTCTAACCGCAGGCAGATGGTTCAACGTGGTAAACACCAAAATCAACCGGGCGTTCGACAGCTACGCGAACGGCTCCGTCCTCTCGTGTCCCTGAGTAGGCAAACTGAATGCCATAATCAAGTTGAACGTAACCCCCAAGTATGGTTGCCTGATCTATGAACATGAGTAGAGCCCATCGGTCCGCACGCTGCCTTAAATAAAAAGCACCCGTCTCCAGACCGACGAAATCCGCGAGCTTTATCTTTCCGGAGAAGCCGCTCCCCTCATGCTTTCCCGCATAGGTCTCAGAGTCGTACTAGAACGAAATGTTATACAGTCCGCCGCTCTATATCTTCCTGACTGGCCCGTTTTCCAGCATCTAACTCAGCACCCCCTTATGGCTTTTCCGATTGTCACCGTTTAAGTAGAAGCAGCAGACACCTTGTTTCAAGTCTGACGCGATGAGCGTTTTGGGCCAGAATGTATGACAATCTAGTTAGAAGACCTGCCACTCTCCATAAACATCGGATGAGCGGATACAATCCCTTAAAGGAAGGAAAGAGCCAAGTTTTCCCTGCTCAGTTGCAGTATGTACTATGCCAATGACCTGACCCAAGTCATTAAACACTGGCCCACCACTCATTCCATGCTGAAATGAGCAATTCGTATAACAAAGTGTGCCCTCTTCGCTTGGATCTCCGACCCTGAGCAAATCCCCACTGTGCAATTCAAGGCTGAATCTAGATTCGGAAAAATGCTGTTGATAAGCGGAGATCTTATCCCCCTTTACGGGCAAATCCATGACTGCTGGAAGCTTGGGGATCTTCTTTAAGATTTCTTGAGGAACTTCTCGTAGTATTACAGCATCGCGCTTGTTGTCTTGAACGATCGATTTGCTAAATTTAAATTTAGCAAGCGGGGTCTTATCTGAGCTGGATACTTTTATTTCCCTTCTTTCCATGTCATGAGAAACGGCATCGCATATCACGTGCCACGCCGTCACAAGGCCGTAGCCGGTTAAGTAAAACCCTAAACCCTCAAACGGGGTTTCTTTGTCATCCTCTCCTTCTAGATACAGAAGCGAGTCTTGCTGAAGTGCGACTGGGAAAACAGGCGTATCTTCTGGTTTCGTTTTATTGTAGAGGCTGCCTAAACGCAGGAGCGGTCCCGATGTCCAGGGATTCTTAATAAGAGACTTATAAAAATTTAGACTTCCTCGAAGAGCCGCTTGAAATATCCCTCTCTCTGCGTCGGTGAGTTTAGCGATGGATTTACCGTAATAGCAGCCCATCGCGCCTTCAATGTCGCTATTGCTTAGTTGGTGGAGCGTTGAGCGGAGTCGCCGATATTGCTCGCGCTTTATATTTGTCTTTTGGTTACAGACAACGCCCGTGACTAGCTGTCTTGAGAAACTGCAACTGTAAAACGATTTATCTTCGTTGATCTCAAATGACTCGGTTCCATGGAAGTCAGTGATCGCGTTTCGTATTTTGTTGGGCAACCTGAGCTTTTCCTCTGAGCAAAAGTGTCGATAAAAATAAAAAGAGCTTTTAAAAGAGAACGTTAGGTCATCGGCATATCGCGTGTATTGATAATGATACTCATGCGATAGATGCATAAGCTGTTTGTCCATGCCAAGGCAAATCATGTTCGAAATTAAAGGGGATGAGGGAGCTCCCTGAGGGAGCCCTTTTGGTGTGGCGACAAGTCTAGAAATGCAGAATGCAACTTCAGGGGTGAGACCTAACTTCTTCGAAACAAGAAGGCCATATACCCGTTTAGATGAGATTGAAGGAAAGAAATCCTTAATATCAATGCCAGCAATTACTTGTGAGCCAATATGGGTCTCAGCATTTGTTTGTATTGATCGACCCTTTACAAAACCGTGCACACAAGGCAAAGGGTTGTAGCTTTTTCTAGCTCTTTAGCGATAATTCGTTGAACCTTTTTTAAATCAGATCTTGGGATTAATAGCTCTCGATAGCCGCCATTTCTTTTAGGAATCAATTTATTTCTGTATAGGTCATACATGGAGGATGAATTGACAAAGAAATCAAGCTTTTCTATAGACAGGCCAAGAAACCCTGCCAGAGCTGTCTTCGACTGCAGCTCGTTGAGCATCAGATTTTCCTTAAAGTTGATAGCCGGTTCCTCCGTAGAGTCGTACTTAATAGACACGTAGCAGAATATAATGTGCAAACAACACATATCCGATTGCGATGCGCAAACGCTAATTCGAACCGGCTATGAAGTGTATTTTACCAGTCATCCATTTGATGCAAATTCAAAATTAGGTAACTGTGTCAAATCAGGAACCCTGAATACAGGAATGACCCCTAAGGCCGAAGGTGCCTTCTGCATTGATAATTGAACATCGTTCGCAACTAATAGACGGTCGATGCATTTTGAGCTAATGAAGCGAGGCGAGGCACCTCTTCACCGGTCTTCTACAGATAGTTCAAGAAGAGGGAGTGGAACTCAAGACCCGGCGGCGGAATCAATACGCATGCAATCATGGGCGGGATCGCGCTCAACGCGGTCAAAGTCGACATATGCAAGGTCGACATACAGCGGCTCCCTGGGGCGGATCGCAGGTAAAAATAATTCACCGGGGACTAAGCTCAATATTGGCGGTACCATTTCACGGTACTTGGTGGTGCCTAAGCTAGAAAATTCAAAAAGTGTTTCAGCAATAATATGCTGCACCTAGAAACACTATTCCCGGAAAAAGCAGTGTAAAGGTAGCAGTAATCCAGTTGTTGTCGCCGGTTTTGAGAAGAGCTAAAGTTGTCGCGGTGGCAGTCTTGGGCTTGGACGACGTGGCCACCGTGGCCTGGTCGTTGTGATTGTCTTGGGCGCTGCGTTCGTGGGCTTCGCTACGAGGTCCGTCAACTACCAAGCACCGGGCTGCCCTGCAACATGACCGGCACCGCCAGCAGGCTAGCCCGCCCTGCCACCCACGCGCCGCATCCATCGGTCTCCACACAGCCGGTGGCGTGGCCACAACGGGTCCAATCACCACATACGCGGCCACGGCCCCCGGCAGCATCTACCCACCTCAGCACCAAAGACCCCGCCGGAAGGCACCACAAACCGCGCAGACACAAGCGAGCCGCCCGTGCGCGCAACGCTGCCATCGGCACCGGTCGTATCCAGCCACGAGGCATCGACGGTGCAACGTCCAACGCGAACGCCTGTGAAACGTTATCATGCACTGGGGGCTCGTCGCCGTCAGGGTCCCGGTACCGCGAAGTGCCTGGTTGCCCCACACTTCCATGTCGCATAGCGTGATGACCGCATCGGTCGCATGCGACTATATCACGGAGTTTTGCCCGGTAAACGTCAGCACCATGTCGCCATCTGCGCCGATGGCCTCAGCCACGTAGCCGTTAAACTCCAGGTGGTCAGCATCGGTCCAGGCCCATCCGGGGCCCGACACGCTCGGCACGTAGTATGCTTCCGGCAGGAAAAACGCGAATTACCCTCAGCTGCACAGGTTAAGTCGATACCGCTTGTAAATCAAGACGCCTTCAACCTAAGCAGTTGAAGGCGTCATCTTCGCGAGCATTATTTATATTGCATTGGTCGTGCTCTGCAACCAAGATCTTCACGGTAGTCGTTCTTTTGATTTCATTGGTCGCGCCTTACGAACAAAAACTGAGTAAAGCATACAGACGAATGGAATGAGTAGCAAGGCATGCCTAATTGCCATTCATCAGCTTGCATGAGCATTTCAAAATTAAACCGCCTATGCAGCGAGCATGGGAACATAGGAGTCTTGATCGACGCCCCAAATGATTGGAGTAAGTCCGTAGTTTTTGCAAGCTTCGATAGACTCGGGGGAGACAACACCATCTTTAGTGTTGGTGGAGTTGAGAAAAACGACTCCTTCGCAATCGTTGCGTGCCGACTTAATGTCTTCCCATCCAAATAATGCATTTTGAATGCCTTGCTTACCAGGATTATTTACCGTTTTAATAAGGCGCATGGGTCTTCTCTTGTTTTTACCAATTGCATAGTCAAATTTAAACGAAAGTCCGGATCGGCCCTGGAAAGACGGGCCAGGAACATAAGGGATTTCATTATCAAGCAGCCAATTGCCGACATCTTCAGTGAAGAGGTTTCTCACACTGCTTTGAGATAACAAGAACATATCATCAACAGAGGCCATAGCCTGAAGAAGCATATTCATCTTCATAGGAAGGTCAGATCCGGAAGCCGTTATACACAGTTCGCCTTTTTCTTCCTTTACCGAAAAGCCAGAAAGAATCGAATTGAGCTTATCGATTCGCTGTCCTTTCATGGTGAATCCAGACAATTCAAGATCATTGATGGTTTCACCAAGATCAGAAATGACATAGCCGCCTGCTGGGTCATCACCCAGATAAACCCGCATGCAATCGTTGTTTCGATTGAGCATGGGGGTGGAGATGCAGACGCCATTACCTTGCTGGACCGGGACCATATTTGCCTCTACGAACTTGGCGTATGCGCTGATAAAGCCTCGAGCCTGATCTACGTTCATCTCACACCCCCAGAGATAGCTCTACTTTAAGCTTGTCTGTAATATTACAAGTTTCCTGAAATGACCAAAAGAGTGATGCAAAATCGTCGTTCAGAGGTTTCAGAATATTTTGACCTGGGATGCCACAAGCCCATTTGGCGCCGTATCCGTCTATATCAAAATGGACATGAGTACCAAGGACCAGCGATCCGTCTGGATTTCTGTGACGAAGGACCTCGGGATTATCACTATAATCAAGACGAATTAATGGACGATCCGATACGCGTGTCTGCATGGTGCTTTTTCTGTCAGCGGAAAGTCCAAGGATTAAGGAAGAACTTCTTTTATTCTCTGTAAGATCAAGATAAAACTTAAGGGCTTTATTCTCGTTAGCAACGAGTTCGATTAGCGTTTTACCTCCAGGCGTAGGCCATTGTTTGCGATATTGCATATCACGCACATCTTTGGCCATCAAGATGTATTCGCGAGCAGTTGGATTCAAGTCGTTCCAGCTGAAGATATTCACAGCAGTTCCAATCCTTATGGCTATTGCCCAGTAATCTCATCCTATGATAGATGCTCGCTGGGACAGATATTCGAAAATGTAGCGGAAGCGTTTCCCGCAGGGGCTTTCTTCGTTATGTGTGTATCACTTTGGCATAACAAAAGGTATCGATGCGCCGGCAGTTGCAAGGCTTGAACCCAGGAGTAAAAATTTCTCGGTCCCAAGAGCCTGCCCTCATTCGGGAACTGAACTAAATCCATCCCAAGCCAAACGATGCTTTGGTAGAAATTATATCATCATGAGCCTCGTGAATATCGTAGCGAGGTAGCACGCGTGAGATGGTGAATGATATGTCGGCAAGCGCAATCATGGCCAATTTTAACTAACTGACTGCATGAGATACAATCGCCGACTGTTGGTTGGCCTCTAATGGAGACAATTCCGGAAGTGCGGGATAAAACCGAGATCTGCTGACCAGCCCACGGTTTTACGCTTTCGCGACCTGTGGTTTTGTTGATAAATAGCGGGTTACGGTCGACAGGTTCTGCTTTCCCCGCACTTCCGAAAAATTAGTGTTTCAGCAGCGGCGTACGGCGACGAGCAGCACTGTCCCCAGCAGCAAAAGCGCCACGGACGCGGCGATCCAGCAGTTCTCGCCGGTCTTGGGGAGCGTGGTGGTTGTCGTGGTAGCCG
>DXMB01000027.1:7962-27191 GCA_019414425.1 Collinsella sp. | reverse complement strand
GAAACTTTAGGGGTATCAGAGTTCTGCAAGAGAACCTCCTGTTGAATAGCGTGTAACAGGGTTATTTTAGCAGCCGAGTTGCGGCGGGCGGCACCGCTTGGAATTAGATAAAGCGTTCCAGGCAGGCCTTGAGACCACGGGTCGAAAGATAGAACAGCGTGGCTTCTGCCATCGAAACGCCCGAGGTCGCCGCAACGAGCTTATGGGCAACACGGCAAACGGCGCCCTTAGCAGGCATATCCGCCCACTCCGTTCCCAAAAACGTCGTGAAATCCATATTGACGCGACCCGCTACGCGACGGAAACCATCGGCATCCAAGCGCGCCAAATCAAACACGATAAGGTCCAAGAACCAGGTAATCAGCTCTCCGGGACACAGGTCCAAAAGGCCGTAGGCCGCCCAGTCTTCCATAACTTCCTCGAGCATCCTCATGTGTGCGTCGAGCTTTTTGGCGCGTGCCTCGGCACTGTTGAACTCGTGCGTCGCCGATTCGCTCTCCATCACGTAGTGGTAGAACCTGACCGGCATGACGACGGTCTTTGAGGCCAGCGCGTAAGCTGCAAACTGGAACACAACGTCCTCGCCCAAGGCCAAGCCGGGGGCAAAACGTATGCCCTCGCGATTGAGCAGCTCGCGCGAAAAAGCCGCGCGGCACGCATAGGGCTGTGCGTTTGCGTGGAACAGCAACTGGGGATCACGGGCGCCAAAAGTGCCCGCCTTGGGGCTCATGAGTTGCTGGACCCGCTTGGGCGCGGCGTCGGACGGCTCGCAAACGCCGCCAAAAACGGCGACCTCGGCATCTGCAGACTCCATGGCATGCAGCACGCACTCGACCGTCTGGGCGTCGATGTAATCGTCGGCGTCCACAAAAAAGACGGTCTCGCCCTCGGCGGCATCGATACCGGCATTTCGAGCGCACGAGACACCAGCGTTTTCCTGGTCAATCACCAGCACACGGTCGTCGGCCTGCGCAATTTGACGCAAGACGCCCAGCGAATCGTCAACCGAACCGTCGTTGACACAGACAACCTGAATCGAGCGCTCAGACTGTGCCAGCAGCGAGTCGAGGCATCTCTGAATGGAGCGCGCGGAGTTGTATACGGGAACGACAATAGTCGCTTTGGGAATCGAGGCCTCTCCCATACCGACCTACCCCCTCAGCGATTCGATGAGGAAGGCGGCGACCACGCCAGGGCCTCCAACCGAGGCGTAATACTTAGCGCGCCCCAAGGCACCATCCGTTGCAAAGTGCGGATGCTCGTCAACCCAGCCCTCAGGATCTTTGAGGATGGCAGCGAGATTCGCGCGCTTCCACGGCTTGAGGTCGTCAAGCGAAAAGTCCCCGGCGTCCAAGGCCGCTTGGAACTCCTTGGCCATCTGAACCAGGAACTCCTTATAGAACTTAGGCGCCAGGCGCACGTAGTTCCACATGTACGAATCGTACTTAATGAGCTGATTGAACTTGAGCATGCGCGCGACATCGCCGCTTACGTGGTCGCGGGCATAATCCTCACGAATCCAACGCTCAATCTCGGCATACTCGGTATTGACGCAAAAGACCTTAGCCGAAGAATTGACCGAGGAGTTCTCGTTGTCCTGACGATACGAAAGCACGGCATCGTGCAGGTAAACGGCCTTGTCGGCGCAGGCAATCACCTTAAAGGCAAACGACGTGTCCTGAAAGGATGCTCCCGGAGTCGGCAAGAACTTGATGCCGTTGCGCTCAAGAAAATCGCGACGGTACACAGCCGACCAAATCGACGGTTTTTGCTTAAAGAACTGCGTCGTATTGCTGGGATGCACCGGTTTGCCACAATCCCTTGCCTTAAACATCTCGTGCAGCGAACGGCGCTCCTCGGGCTTAGACCAGTAGAAATCAAAGTTCGCCTTCGCAAAGTCGGCATTATTGCTATCGGCGGCCGAGACAAGCTTTTCGAGTGCGTCGGGCGCCATAAAGTCATCGGACTCCAAGATGCCAACGTACTTGCCACGCGCCATCTCCAGACCGTGGTTCATCGAGTCGCCGTAGCCGCTGTTGGCCTTGTCGATCATCTTGACGCGCCCATCGCGCTCCATATACTCGCGGATAATCGCCGGCGAGTTGTCGGTCGACCCGTCGTTAATGCAGATGATCTCAATATCCTTGAGCGTCTGCGCCAGGGCGGAATCGAGACACTCGCGCAGGTAGCGCTGAACATTGTAAATGGGAATAAGCAGCGACAGAACAGGGCTGCCAGAGGCGTTAGTAGACAAATGTGCTCCTTAGGAAATACCTGTCGTTTCATGGTATCAAAGGGTCAGCGCGCCAGCGGACGTTTATATAATCTATGGAGCCTCTTGCGGGCAAAGCAGCCCCACGTCATGCGGCGGGCCCATGGCAGGTTCCTGCGTTTTATTCAAAGCTTGCCGCTAAGGTGCGCCGAGCCTTTACAATAGGACAGTCCCAAGGACGTATTCGATAGCTTCCGCGCAGCACTCGCCCGCCGCGCGTGAAAGGATATATTGCCCCATGCCTTCAACCCTTCCCGCTCCCATCGACAAGCTCGCCATCGTCGTCGTTACGTACAAGCGCCAGGAACTCCTGGCCAACTTGTTCGACTCCATGACCGAGCTCACGGCAACGCCCTGGCGCATCGTGATTGTCGATAACGAGAATTCGCGCGAGACCGAGGCCATGTGCACCGCATTCAACGAGCGCCTGGCCAACCTGTGGGGCATCGACACCGAGCAGCCCGACGCGCAGGGCGGCACCGACCGTGTCATCTACGCCCCGCAGCTCAAAAACGGCGGCGGTGCGGGCGGCTTCTCCGCCGGCACTAAATGCGCCTACGACCTGGGCGCTCAGTGGTTCTGGGTGATGGACGACGATGTGCTCGTCATCCCCGAAGGCATCGAGCGTCTTGCCAAGTGGACCGACCGCTACGATGTCATCCAGGGTTCGCGCCTGGACTTTGACGGCGGCGCCTTCTTTTGGCAGTACCAGCTCATCCTTTCGCTCGGCATCCCTAACCCCATCGCCAAGTGGGATCTGGGTCCCGAGGGCTACCGCGCCATGAACCAGCTGTGCTTTGAGGGCGGCATGTTCTCGCGACGCGTGGTCGACAAAATCGGCCTGCCCGACGCGCGCTTCTTTATCTACGGCGACGATGCCTGCTACGGCTACGTAGCCAGCCAGCACTTCCCCGCCGCCGTTGTGGCCGACGTGGTGCTCAAGCGCGCCCGCGCCGTCTCTAACTGGGACATCGCCGGCAAGCGCCAGCTCAACTCCACGAGCGACACCAACCGCTACTACATCATGCGCAACCGCGGTTATCTGGCCCGCTACATGCAAATCTACGGCGACTATCACCCCGTGCTGTTCCGTCTGGGCAACGCCGCGACCTTCTGCAAGGAGTTCATTCGCCTGGCAGCCGTTGACAAGTGCTTTAAGACCGGTATTCCGGCGCTGCGCCGTGGCATGAAGGACGCCCGCAAGATCATCAAGGACCCCGACTGGAAGCCCATGCCGCCCATGAAGGACACCGAGTAACGGAAGCCGGAAACACCTCGGCGCTTAAAGCCGCTGGCACACCGTAGCCACATGCTGCCCATCAAAACCGAACCCCCAGCGCATGCGACCCACGCCGGGGCGCGGCACACGGATTTCGTCGATGCCGTCGCGCTCTATGTCGAGTAGCGACTGCACGGCCAGCAATTCCAGTCCCAGCGCATCCACATCGGGGTCATACATCAAGTTAATCGTTATCAGCGGGCGCTCGTCCAGCATGCCAATCGTATCTGCTACGTCGAACACAGCACCCGTAGGGAAAACCTGGATGTCCCAGCGACCCGCACCACACTTTCGCCTCGAGGCAGGATTGGCATAGCCCGGTAAGCCAAAGCAGAGCCCCTGCAAGAGCAGATGATATGGCAGCGGCTTATCTGGGTCGGTCTCACCGATTCCCGCATCCCCCAGGATGCGGCTTAGCGCCCGCCTCACGGTATCCTCGTTCCCACGGCACAGCCCGTCGCGAAACGCATCGACGTCTCGAATGTCTTCGGCAGCGCACTCAAACCACTCAACAATCACTAGACGCAAGGCCTGTCTAAGCTCGTTATTGGGCAATCGCAAAGCACGGAGGCGATTGCCATGCTCTGGCTCCTCAGTCATATCCGTCGTGAGAAAACCGGACAGATACAGCGCTGTCCACATGCCATCGTCAGGCGAGACATCTGGCTCTGCAGTGCCCAAACAAAGCGGGACCTCAGCGCACCCATGGGCCTCGAGCAAATCAAACAAGACCGAAAGGCGGTCGAGATTCCACCCGGCAACTACCCTACTCAGGCAATCCGCATACCCATACAGATCGGCGCGCACAGGCGCCGTGCAGCCTCGGTCCAGAAAACCGATCACGCGCGCCGGACTCGAACAATAGACCCTGCCAAACCGATATCCCTCGAGCCATTCACGCGCATCATCAAGGTATTCCTCGCGCCCAGCATGATTCAACAGAGCCTGGACCTCGGCATCCGAAAAGCCGAACCAACGGTCACACCACGTCGAAAGCGGCGTCGACAGACAATACGAACAACTGCGCGAAGAAAGCGCCGCTTCGGCAGGACCGGGACACTCCCCCATCAGACACGTCAGCCGCAACGAATCGCGCGCAGTGGCAATGGCGTCGAACAGCACGCGATCGAATAGCCCTGCCGGATCGGCGTCGGAAGCGTCCCTCGCGCTCGCACGGCGAGACCACGCCGCATCGTACCCATCAACGAGCAATACAACCTGCTCATCGCAGGCCATCTCCAGCAGCTCAATGAGCACACCGAGCACCGAGTCAACCTCGTCCGCGCTCGCCACGCCACGCGCGACACGTTCGATGTGACGAACCTTATCTCGAGCTAAATCAGGAGCCTCCAAGAGCGCCAACAAGCGAGCGCACTCGCCCGAAAGGGCATCGCGCACGACGTCGGCAATAGCGGCACCACGCCTCGCAGCGCCAGAAAAGTCCAGCGATATCACCGGATAGCAAGCATATTCATCCCGATAGCGCCCACCGTCTGCATCCCAAATCTGAGCATTGGCAAACAAACGCTGATCAGCGCGACCAACCGCTGGACGCTCCAGAAAAGCCCTGAGCGTCGACAAGTTCATGCTTTTGCCAAAACCCTCGGGTCGACAGCACACCACAACGGACGCGTCGCAGTCCAACACATCGGCAATAAACATGGTCTTGTCGACCAGCGTGCAGCAACCAAGAGCCTCCGCATAGTCGTGCATGCCAATGGGCAAAGCCGCATCGTCGGCACAGCCGATCAAACGCACGCCAAAGCCAGCAGCACAATCAACATTCGCCTGTTCAGACACCAAAACGTTCCCCCTAAATCGCAGCACGATGCCAATTGTAATGACCGCATCGCATGTACCGATGTCGCCGCGCAAACATATCGGGCAACGGTAGTAACAAGAGGTGTGAGGGGGCACAATTAATCGTTGCACAACAAAACGGGGCCCGATACATTCGCACCGGACCCCGTCCCGACTATTTAGTTATCTGGCAACTGAGAGCCTACTCCCCCGAGTCGTCCTCCCCAGAAGCCTTCTTCTGCTGATCGAGCTTATGCTTACCACTTACGATAGACGTAGCGCCCAGCGTGGCCAAGCTCGCGCTGGCAAGGCTCGCCATAACGATAAGGTCGCCCGTCTTGGGCATGTTACCGCCCGAAGTCTTAGTCGTTGTAGTGGTGGTTGTAGTGGTCACCGTCTTGGAGTCATTTTGCTCTTGGTTCTGGTTGTCGGTGTTGCCCTTACTGCTGTCCTCGCCCTGCTGCTTTCCGTCCTCGGTCTTGTCCTTGTTCTTGTCCTTCTCCTCAGATTCAGACTTCTTGTCCTCGTCCTTCTTCTGAGCGGACTTGTCGTCCTTCTCATCAGAGCTAGAACCCTTATCGGATTCGATCTTCTCGGAAGCCTTATCCTTGGAGTCGCCCTTTACGGCTTCGGTCTTTTCCGTGGAAGCCTGATCAGAGTTGTCCTTGTTCTGAGTCGAGCCATTATTGACGCCAGCCATCAGCGAAGAGCCCAGCGTAGAACCAAGCTGCACGGAGAAAGAAGGCTTCTTGTCCGGCGAAGCAACGGGAGCGTCCGGCGCCTTATTCGAGTCGTTCTTGAAAGCATCGGGATCAGGGGTTGCATCAGAGCCGGAGCCATTGTTAGAGCCGGTGTCAACGGACGAATCGCTCGAGCCGGTGGATGAGTTAGAGGTGCCAGCGTCGGTCGAACCAGAAGCGTCGCTGTCCGTATTGCCGGCAGAGCTTGAAGACGAATCGCCCGCAGCAGAGCCGTTCGAATTGGAGCCGTTCGAGGTAGAGCCGTCGTTGGTAGTGCCACCAGCAGAGCCATTACCGTCAGCATCGGTCGAGGGCGCATCCATCCTGTCATCGTTGGCATCGTCACTCGAGTCGTCATTCGAATCAGGTGTCGGCGAGGGCGCCGGTGTAGGCTCGGGCTGCACGGGCGTCGCAGCGGCAGCGGCCTCGTCCTCGGCGATATAAGCCAAGCAGTCCTTCAGCTCATTCTTATAACGGTTCTTCCAGCCCTCATGATACTGGGGCTGGCTCGAATACTTGGTGGCGACATTGTTGACCACGCTATTGGAGAGCGCCGTCACAAACTCACGGTCAGTCATATCATTAGAAAGATTCGCCCAGCGGAAGAAGTCCCTGCAGCCACCGGTGCCGCACATGTTGGTAATGCTCCACACCATGCCCTTGACGCAATCGGCACGGCCCGAAATATCAATACCAAGGCCGCTCTTGAGCCACGCCTCGGTCACCGCATAGTACGAGTTGTACGCATACGCATCCTGCAGAGCCGAGAACTCAACAGGGTCGGTGTTATAAGCACCTTGGAAAGCCTCCTGCGCAATACGGCCCAACTCGGTGAGCTGGCCGTTCTCGTACATGGCATTGCTCGTGTTGGAAATCTCGCTGCCGCGATCAATCGCATCCTTGAGCATGCTGTATTTTTCGGGGTTGTAGTTGTAGGCCTGCTTCATAAACGGAATGAGCGACCATCGACGGTCGAACTGGTAATAACCCAGCGCGTTATAGCCGTCGCCATACGAAAAGCCCTGGTTATAGTTGCCATGGCTCTCGTACTTGGTAAAGTACTTCATCTCGGGGGTAACGTTAACAAACGAAACGCCCTGGACCGACCTCAGCACGCCCGAGAAGGACTGCTGGGTATAGAGACCCTTATCGATATCGGTGGCACCCGAGGCAACGCCCGGCGTGGGCTCCTCGGCAGCGGCGGGTGCCGGCGCGGAAACGGCGCCAAACGAAAGCGCCAGCGTCAGGCCCGCGACAATAGCAGAATGCTTGCGCTGCATAAGATCCTCCCTGCATTGGTGTAGTTAAAGTGCAGTTTGCAAAGATAAGAGTAAGTATTGCAGCTCGCCCGTTGTTGCACAACAACCCCTCGGTAAACGGCAACAACCCTCCGCGAAATCTTAAGGAATTGCGTTCAACCTACAGCTTAATGTCAAAGTTAATCTCGGGGACGGCAGCAAGGTCGGCCAACGTCACGCCGTCGACGTACTTTTCGATCACGTCGTCCAGGCCGCGCCAGAACTTGACGGTCGAGCACAAATCGCTACGGGTGCAGCTGTTGTCGATGCCATCGCACGCCACCGGAGCCGTGCTGCCCTCGACGGCGCGCAGGATGTCGCCGGCACGCACCTCGGCTGGATCCTTGGCCATCATGTAGCCACCGCCCTTGCCGCGCACGCTCTTAAGCAGGCCCGCCTTCATAAGCGGACGAACCAGCTGCTCCAAATACTTTTGTGAGATATGCTCGCGGTCGGCAACCTCGCGCAGGGCAATCTTGCCCTCGGCGTCGCCCAGCGCCGCGATATAGATCATCAGCCGGAGGGCATAGCGGCCCTTGGAAGAAATGAGCATACCTACCCTCCCATCGCATCTGGGACAATATAACCAGCTTTGTTTGTCCCAAATCTTAAGTAAATGAGACAAACACAACAGGTTATTTTGTCCCAGAATTTGAAAAGTCGAGTGGATTAGTCGGGTTTTCCCTTGACTAACGCCGAACCCATAGTAACTTTATTCCGAGAAGATTCCTAGGGTTTAGTACGCCTATGAGTACACCATATACAGAGAGGGACAGCATGAGCGCAAATCCGCTGCTTTCCATCGAAGGTCTGACCGCCTCCGTGGACGAGAAGACCATCCTCCACAACGTCAACCTCAACGTCGCCGCCGGCGAGACCCACGTGCTGATGGGACCCAACGGCGCCGGCAAGTCCACCCTCGGCCACCTGGTCATGGGCGACCCCATCTACACGGTCAACGACGGCCGCATCGTCTTTGATGGCCAGGACATCACCGAGCTCACCACCGACAAGCGCTCGCGCGCCGGCCTGTTCCTGAGCTTCCAGGCCCCGGTCGAGATTCCGGGCGTGCCGCTGTCGAGCTTTTTGCGCGCCAGCATCGCCGGCCGCCCCGGCCTGGAGATGAAGGGTAAGGAGTTCCGCCGCCGCGTGAAGGAGCTCGCGGCCGAGCTCAACATGGATACCGCCTATCTCAACCGCGAGCTGGGCGTGGGCTTCTCGGGCGGCGAGAAGAAGAAGGTCGAGATGCTCCAGCTTTTGCTGTTGCAGCCCAAGCTCGCCATCCTGGACGAAACCGACTCCGGCCTGGACGTCGACGCCCTTTCCACCGTCAGCCATGGCATGGACGCCTACCGCAAGAGCTGCGACGGCTCCATGCTCATCATCACGCACAACACGCGCATCCTGGAGCACCTGGATGTCGACCGCGTCCACGTTATGGTCAAGGGCCACATCGTGCGCGAGGACGACGCCTCGCTGATCCCCTGGATCGACAAGAACGGCTTTGAGACCTTCGAGCGCGAGGCCGCCGAGCAGCGCGCCCAGGCCGAGGCCGCCGCTGCCGAGCAGCAGGCGTAAAGGGGCAACGCAATGACCAAGAACCGCACCGAGGTCGCGGACATCGACCGCAGCCTCTACGACTTCACCTATGGCGAGGAGGGATTCGAGCGCCTCGACGCCGGCATCACGCCCGACATCGTGCGCGAGATCAGCGCCAAGAAGGACGAGCCGCAGTGGATGCTCGACCTGCGCCTCAAGTCCCTCGAGATCTTCAACCGCTTCCCCGACCCGACGTGGGGTCCCTCCATCGAGGGCCTGGACATGGACAACATCGTCACCTACGTCAAGCCCAACACCGACCAAAAGCACGACTGGGAGTCGGTGCCCGACGACATCAAGAACACCTTTGAGCGCCTGGGCATCCCCGAGGCCGAGCGCAGCTACCTGGCGGGCGTTGGCGCGCAGTACGACTCCGAGCTGGTCTACCACAACATGCAGGACACGGCGTCCAAGATGGGCATCGTCTACTCCGGCATCGAGGAGGCCCTGCACGATCCGCAGTGGGAGCCGCTCATCCACGAGAAGTTTATGACGCTCATCCCGCCCACCGACCACAAGTTTGCGGCCCTGCACGGCGCCGTGTGGTCGGGCGGCTCTTTTGTCTACGTGCCCAAGGGCACCAAGCTCGATTTTCCGCTGCAGAGCTACTTCCGCCTCAACGCCAAGGGCGCCGGCCAGTTTGAGCACACGCTCATCATTGTCGAAGACGACGCCGACCTGCACTTTATCGAGGGCTGCTCCGCGCCCAAGTACAACGTGGCCAACCTCCACGCCGGCGCCGTCGAACTCTTTGTGGGCAAGCGTGCGCACCTGCGCTACTCGACCATCGAAAACTGGTCCAAGAACATGTACAACCTCAACACCAAGCGTGCGCGCGTGGACGAGGACGGCGACATCGAGTGGATCAGTGGCTCCTTCGGCAGCCACGTGGGCTACCTCTACCCCATGAGCGTGCTCAATGGCCGCCGCGCCCGCTCGAGCTTTACCGGCATCACCTTTGCCGGCGCCGGTCAGAACCTCGACACCGGCTGCAAGGTCGTGCTCAACGCGCCCGAGACCTCGGCAACGGTCGAGACCAAGGGCATCTCCAAGAGCGGCGGCATCCAGACGTTCCGCAGCTCCATCGTGGCCACGCCCAAGGCCGAGGGCTCCAAGGCAACCGTGAGCTGCCAGTCACTGATGCTCGACGACCAGAGCCGCTCCGACACTATCCCCGCCATGGACATCCGCGCCAAGAACGTCGACATCGGCCACGAGGCCACCATCGGCCGCATCGGCGACGACAAGGTGTTCTACCTGATGAGCCGCGGCATCTCGGAGGAAGAGGCCCGCACCATGATCGTCAACGGCTTTGCCAACCCGGTCTCCAAGGAGTTGCCGCTGGAGTACGCCGTCGAGATGAACAACCTGATCAAGCTCGAGATGGAAGGAGCGATCGGATAATGAATCAGACCACGAACACCGCTGCTACCACCCTTGAGCAGGTCAATGCGATGCCGGCTGCCACATGGGGCTGGCTGAAGATGAATCAGACCAAGCTCGAGCTCTCTGACGAGCTTGCTGCCGCTCCCGCCGAGACCATTGAGGTTGAGGGCTTGGACGAGCAGTTTGCTGGCGTGGCAGACGCGTTCGACGCCGCCATGGACGCCATGGCCGAGCGCTTCCCCGAGCGGCGCGCCTCCGCCCCCGGCGACGCCGCCGACCGCGCCCGCATCACGCCCGAGACCGAGCTTGACGTGCCCGCCACCTCTGTCTACCAGGCCGGTGCCATCAAGCTCGAGGAGGAGCTCTCCCCTGCTGAAGCCTTCGAGACCGGCATGGGCGAGGCTGCCTACGCCTACTTGGCCGAGCACGCCACCAAGCGCATCGTCATCGATGTGCCCGCATACCAGCACGCCACGGTTACCGTGCGCGTGAGCGGTGTCGATGCAGCCGCGGCCATCGCCGCCATCGACGTCGTCGCCCGTCCCCAGTCGACGTTCGATCTGCTTATTGCCCTGGACTCCCCCGTTGCCGGCCAAGGCGTCGTGGGATCCGTGCTACGCGTGTGCGCCCATGAGTACGCCACCGTCAACGTGACCTGCACGCAGACGCTCGACGATAGCTGGATCGCGCTCGACGACACCGGCCTGTTCCTGGACGAGGGCGCGCGCGTCAACGTGCAGCACACCGTCCTGGGTGCCGGCGCCAGCGCCACCGGCCTTGCCGGCGACCTGCTGGGCGATACCGCCAAGGTCACCATCGATACTGACTACCTGGGCGCCCGCGAGCAGGTGCGCGACTTTAACTACGAGCTGCGCCACCGCGGTCGCAAGACCGAGTGCGAGATCGACGCCAACGGCGTGCTGACCGGCACGTCCAAGAAGGTCTACCGCGGCACCATCGACCTCGTGCACGGTTGCAAGGGTGCAACCGGCACCGAGCGCGAGACGGTGCTTTTGGCCAACAAGGGCGTCGACAACAAGACCGTTCCCGTCATTCTCTGCGACGAGGACGACGTCGCCGGCAACCACGGAGCCACCATCGGCCACGTCCGCGACGAGCAGCTGTTCTATCTCGCCTGCCGCGGCCTTGACCAAAATGCCGCCGAGGACCTGTTCATCCGCGCCAAGCTGGAGGACGCCGCGCTTTCCGCGACCGACGAGCGCACCCGCGCCGCCGTCGTCCGCTTGGGCAACAACCTGATCGACAACTTTGAAGAGGAGCTCGCATGATCGACACCGAGCACGTTAAATGCGACACCTGTACTGCCCCCGAGCCCATGGAGCTCGACGCCAGCGACGAGGCTTCGCGCGGCTGGCCCACCGTAGACATCGAGACCAACCCCTACAAGGCGCAGTTCCCGCTCTTCCAGCAGCACCCCGAGATCGCCTTCCTCGATAGCGCCGCCACCGCGCAGCGCCCTGCCTGTGTGCTCGACGCCGAGCGCGACTTCTATCAGCGCATGAACGCCAACCCCCTGCGCGGCCTGTACTCGCTGTCCGTCGAGGCAACCGACGCCATCGCGAAGGTCCGCCAGCAGATCGCCGACCTCATCGGCGCCTCACAGGCCAACGAGGTCGTCTTCACCCGCAACACGAGCGAGTCGCTCAACCTGGTCGCCAAGAGCTTTGCACCCACGGTGCTCGAGCCCGGTGACGAGGTCGTCATCACCATCATGGAGCACCACTCCAACCTGATTCCGTGGCAGCAGGTCTGCCGCGAGACCGGCGCCAAGCTCGTCTACCTCTACCCCACCAAGACCGGTCAACTCACCACCGAGGAGGTTCTGTCCAAGGTGGGCCCCAAGACCAAAATCTTGGCCGTGGGTCAGGTGTCTAACGTGCTGGGCGTCGAGAACCCGGTCAAGAATCTCGGCAAGCTCGTGCACAAGTACGGCGGCTATCTGGTCGTCGACGGCGCGCAGTCGCTGCCGCACATGCCGGTCGATGTGGCCGATCTGGGCGCCGATTTCTTTGCCTTTAGCGCGCACAAGGCCATGGGCCCCATGGGCATCGGCGTGCTGTGGGGCAAGATGGACCTGCTCAACGCCATGCCGCCCATGCTCACCGGCGGCGAAATGATCGACTCTGTCACCGAGCAGGAAGCCGTCTGGGCGCCCGTCCCCGAGAAGTTCGAGGCCGGCACGCAGGACGCCGCCGGCATCTTCGCCACGGGCGCCGCCCTTGATTACCTGGTCAACACGGTGGGTTACGAGAACATCCAGGCCCGCGAGCAGGCACTCGTCCACTACCTGATGGGCGAGCTCATGCAGCTCGACTTTGTCCAGATCATCGGCTCCATCTATTGGGACAACCACCACGGCGTTGTGAGCTTTAACGTCAAGGGCATCCACCCGCACGACGTCGCGAGCATCATGGACATGGACGGCGTCTGCATTCGCGCCGGCCACCACTGTGCACAGCCGCTGCTCACCTGGCTGGGCGTCGAGAACCTCGCCTGCTGCCGCGCCAGCGTGGCCTTCTACAACGACAAGGCCGACATCGACAAGTTCATCGCCGGCCTACATCACGTTTGGAGCACGTTCAATGGGTAATCTGTACACCTCCACCACATTTATGGAGCACAACTCGCACCCCGACTATAAGTACGAGATGGATGCTCCCACGCACGAGCACGACGGCATCAACCCCAGCTGCGGCGACGAGCTCACCTTGCAGCTGCGCGTCGAGAACGGCGTGATCGAGGAGGCCTCCTTTACCGGCCACGGCTGCGCCATCAGTCAGGCCAGTGCCGACATCATGGCCGACCTCATCACCGGCGAGACCGTCGAGGAAGCTCACCGCCTGGCAGAGCTCTTCCTCGCCATGATCCGCGGCGAGCAGCTCTCCGAGGAGGACCTGGAAGACCTGGACGAGGCCGCCCAGCTCCAGGACATCTCGCACATGCCCGCCCGCGTCAAATGCGCCGAGCTCGCCTGGCGCACCCTCGACGGCATGCTCGAGGGGCAAAATAATCAGTAGTATTTATCCCAAATCTTAAGAATTTCGTTGGCCGAATCGCTTGACTAAGAGCGGTTCGGCCATTTTTCTTTTCTGCCTTTATTTCGATCCCTCGACCTGCGCGTCCACCTGAGCATAAGCGCGCACGATACGAGAGACGGTACTTTTGCCAATCCCGGTATACCGCTCAATCTGGCGCACCGTAAAGCCGGCATTGTTCAATCCAACAATAACGGTATCGCGCTGCGCCGGCGGTTCAGTTTTAACCCCATTGAGCGGAACCCCGAGGCTCTTCGCCAACTTGTCGGCAAAGGCGTGGCGTTCCCACTCTGTATCTTTCATATCGCACAGCGCCGGCTCGCTGCCGTCGGGCGTCGAAAGCGAATAGGCAATAAAGCCCTCGGCAGAACCAAAAAGTTCAAGCACGCAAGAAGGATCAGAAAATCCCCTCGCGGCATCGGCCGCATCACAGTCGTAAGAGCGTAGATGTTCCGCAAAGCTGCTCCAGGGATAACGCTCAATGAGACCGATGCCCGCCTCCTGCGGATCGGCGTGTACGGAGCGAATAGCCTCCATCACCTGCCAGTCGGTATCGAGCGAGCGCCGGTCAAAACGGTTCTGGAACAGATGCCCTGTGCGCCCCGTGCGTTTATTGAACCGCCGCGCGTACGTCAAAAGCAACCGGTGCATCGCCGCGCTCATCCTGTCCTCGTAATCTGTAAGCACCAAATGCACGTGATTGCCCATAAGGCACCAGGCGATAACCGTCACACCCTCCTCGCAGCAGCACTCGCGCATCAGCTCCAAAAACTCCCACCGGTCTTCATCGCCCTTAAAGATGAGCTGCCTGCCCGTACCGCGGGCACAGACATGGTAAAAGCCGGTAACCGTTCTCCAAACGCGCTGCATGGCGCTCCCTTCGCCGGGATCTGCTTGCCATCCAATACAGCACGATTGAAGCGTGCCATCAAAACATTCACGCAAAACAATACACTCGCGCGGCCAAAGGCAGAAATCAGGCGGCGAACGGCACCGTTGCAACAGGTCAACCCCCGCAATGCTTACAAGAGCTGACCAATAGCTTGCCCAAGACGGACCCCCTCTACGGAAGTTCGCGACCACAGAACATAGAGTTAAACCGTTTCAATTAAAACTTCCGGACTTCTCGCTACGAAAACTGAGCCGTTCGCCGAATATTCCGTGCATTTCGCGGTATTATAGGGGCTGCATGTCATGTCCCTTTCGAAGGGTCGCCCGGCAATCGCCAGCCACGACCCCCAGACGGGACGCCAACACGATAGAGAGGAGAGGCATGCAGTACTCACAGGAAGTGGAGAACATGTGCCCCGTTGCCAAGGGTGCATACCACGGCCCCGCACCCATCCCCGAGGAGGGCAAGTGGGTCCAGGCTAAGGAGATTACCGACATCTCCGGTCTTACGCACGGTGTGGGTTGGTGCGCACCTCAGCAGGGCGCCTGCAAGCTCACGCTGAACGTCAAGGACGGCATCATCGAGGAGGCCCTCGTTGAGACCATCGGCTGCTCGGGCATGACCCACTCTGCCGCCATGGCTTCCGAGATCCTTCCCGGTAAGACCATCCTCGAGGCCCTCAACACCGACCTCGTCTGCGACGCCATCAACGTTGCTATGCGCGAGATCTTCCTGCAGATCGTTTACGGCCGCAGCCAGACCGCGTTCTCCGAGGGCGGCCTGCCCGTGGGCGCCTCCCTCGACGACCTCGGCAAGGGCCTTCGCTCTCAGGTCGGCACCATGTTCGGCACCAAGGCCAAGGGCGCTCGTTACCTCGAGCTCGCTCAGGGCTACGTCACCCGCATGGCTCTCAACGACAAGAACGAGATCATCGCATTCGAGTTCCTGAACCTCGGCAAGTTCACCGACGCCGTCAAGGCCGGCAAGACCCCCGAGGAGGCCATCGCTGGCGCTATGGGCCACTATGGTCAGTGGGAGAACGCTGCCAAGTACATCGACCCGCGCACCGACGAGGAGACTCACTCCGTCGCCAGCGTGTTCCCGGTTCACGAGTAGAAAGGGAGGGAAATAACTATGACTGTTACGTTCGAAGGTTACGAGCGCCGCGCTGACAAGATCAACAAGTGCCTCGCCGACAACGGCATCGCCTCCCTCGAGGAAGCTCTGCAGATCTGCACCGACAAGGGCTTCAACCCGCGTGAGATCGTCAACAACACCCAGTCCATCGCCTTCCAGAACGCCGAGTGGGCCTACACCCTCGGTTGCGCTCTCGCTGTCAAGCGTGGCGCCAAGACCGCTTCTGAGGCTGCCGCCATCATCGGCGAGGGCATCCAGGCCTTCACCGTTCCCGGCTCCGTCGCCGAGGACCGCAAGGTCGGTCTGGGCCACGGCAACCTGGGCGCTATGCTGCTCTCCGACGACACCGAGTGCTTCGCCTTCCTGGCTGGCCACGAGTCCTTCGCTGCCGCTGAGGGTGCTATCGGCCTGGCTCTGAACGCCAACAAGGCTCGCAAGAAGCCGCTGCGCGTCATCCTCAACGGTCTGGGCAAGGACGCTGCTCAGATCATCGCCCGCATCAACGGCTTCACCTACGTGAAGACCCAGTTCGACTACTACACGGGCGAGCTCAAGGTCGTCGAGACCATCCCCTACTCCGATGGTCCCCGCGCTGCCGTTAACTGCTACGGCTCCGACGACGTCCGCGAGGGCGTTGCCATCATGTGGCACGAGAACGTCGACATCTCGATCACCGGTAACTCCACCAACCCCACGCGCTTCCAGCACCCCGTCGCTGGCACCTACAAGAAGGAGCGCCTCGAGGCTGGCAAGAAGTACTTCTCCGTCGCTTCTGGTGGCGGCACTGGCCGTACCCTGCACCCGGACAACATGGGCGCCGGCCCCGCCTCTTACGGCATGACCGACACCATGGGCCGTATGCACTCCGACGCCCAGTTCGCTGGTTCTTCCTCCGTGCCTGCGCACGTCGACATGATGGGTCTCATCGGCATGGGCAACAACCCCATGGTCGGTGCCACCGTCGCTTGCGCTGTCGCCGTCGAGGAGGCCCTCAAGGCCTAATCGCGCCCGCGCGATGCTCATATAGTTGAGCTTTAGAGCCGCTACCTTTCGAGGTAGCGGCTCTTTTTGTTTGCACTGTCGCAGGGTAGCTAATGCCGATATATCAGTTGGGGCGATATACGAGATGTGATGAGATGGAGCATCAGAACGCCCATGACGCCCACCTGCCATATGTGCCCTTTACCGATTTGCCGAGTCTTTGCGGCCCCATTGCCGATCACCCGTGCGACAATGCGCCGGACGAGAAAGGAATCCGATGGAATCGACTGATGTACTGGTAATTGGATCTGGCATTGCGGGCCTTTGCGCCGCCATCGAAGCGGCGCGCGCGGGCGTGACCGTCACTGTGGCAAGCGCCGGCAAGACTATGAGTGGATCAAGCTTCTTCCCCGGAACCTGGGGCTTGGGGCTTATCGGACCCGTTAACGAAGACGACGAACAAGACCTTATCGATACCATCCAGACCGTTGGTGGCGGCGTCGCCGACCCCGATCTTGTCCAGACGTTTGTCCACAGCATTCCCCAGGCAATTGAATGGCTCGAGCAAGACCTGGGTGTTGAGCTCCAGCGTCCGCAAAGCGCTGAAAGCGCTCAGCAAAAGCAATTTATCCCCTGCTTTGACCACAAGACGCGCATGTGGCGCGGCCTCACCCGCAAGCCCCTTGAGGACGCTCTGACGACCCGGATCGAGTCGCTCGGCATTCGCCTGCTCCCCCGCCATGAGCTTATCGACCTTGTTGAGGACACGAACGGCAGAATAACCGGAACCATGCTCTACGACCTCACCGAAAATCGAATCGTGCCCTTTGCTGCCAAGGCCACGATCATCGCAACCGGTGGCACAGGCGGCCTGTTCGAGCGCAGCCTTACGTCGGCTGATGTGCTCAGCTCCTCGCAGGCCATCGCGCTGGCGCACGGCGCAACACTTACTAATATAGAGTTCATGCAGATGATGCCCGGCTTCATCGAGCCCAAGCGCAACCTGGTCTTCAACGAGAAAACCTGGCGCTACGTACATGTAGACCAGCCGGTAGATATTGCCGACGACAAGCTGGACGACCTGCTCGAGCAGCGCTCTGGATATGGTCCCTTCACGTCACGCTTGGCCTCCCGCGCTATCGATCTCGTCATCGATCAGGCAGGTGTCGAAGGCCTGGCACTCCACTACGACTTTCCCCGCGAGGATGTCCCAGAGTTTGTGCAGACCTTTGCCACCTGGCTGCAAGACGAGCACGGCATCGCCCCGACTGACGAGATGCGCGTTGCGATGTATGCCCACGCCGCTAACGGCGGCATCAAGATCGATAAGACCGCGCAAACGGGCGTTGAGGGCCTCTACGCTTGCGGTGAGGCGACAGGCGGCATGCACGGCGCCGACCGCATTGGTGGCTTGTCAAGCGCCAACGGCATCGTGTTCGGGCGCATCGCGGGCGCATCGGCAGCCCAAGCAGCACAGAAAGAGCCCGAGACAGCCCTGAAGGCGGATATCGCCCTCCCCCAGTACGGCATAGCCGCAACAGATGCCGAACGCCTGACACACAGCCTAAGGCACACGATGAGCACCTATTGCATGATCAACAGGACCGAAACAGGCCTATCCGAGGCACTACACGAGCTTGAGGGCTTGAAGACGGAGGCAACGACCTTGAGCACACAGAAAGCCCAGGACAGCGAAGTCGCAGCCCTCGCCCGCCTGCAATCGCAGATTCAACTAGCACAGGAAATGATCAAAGCCATGCGTAAGCGAACCGAAAGTCTCGGATCGCACTATCGAGCAGACTAATTCGAACACCCATCTAAAGCAGAACACAACTAATCGATATCTATGGGCCCCGTGAGCTCGAAGTGGCACGGGGCCCATTCGTGTCCGTACGGCAGCGTATCCTTATTCTGAATACGGAGCGGGCAAAGCCCGCATAGACAATAGGCCAGCGAGGAGGAGATATGGACAGCAGTGATATCGAGAAGTGGCGTGTCGAACTTGATAGCTACGCCAATGTGGAAGACGGCGTTGAGTATTGGCTCGCACGCGATTTAATGGAACCCATGGGATACACTCGATGGGAGAACTTCGCCGAAGTTGTTAAGAGGGCAAAAGTCTCGTGCGAAACAAATAAAACTCCAGTTGATTCCCATTTTCGTGACACCACGAAAATGATAACTGCCGGTGTCGCCGCTCGCGCGGTTAAAGACTACAAGCTTACGCGCTATGCATGCTATTTAATCGCCCAAAACGGAGATTCAAACAAGCCAGAGATCGCGCTCGCCCAGGCATACTTTGCCGTGCAGACGCGCCGGTTTTACTGATCCCCAGGGTAGACTCGATCTGTGAAAGCGGCTGTGCCCTTTCGGGTTCGGCCCCATGCGAGGTTAATAAAAAAGACGGCCAACCGAAGTTGACCGTCTTAACATGCTTTGGTGGGCCGTCAGGGGGTCAGCCTGCTTTGCAGGCGGCCGCTTCGGCGCTTTGCGCCTTGCGCACTGCGCTGGTAAATGCTTACGCATTTCCTCAGCTTCGCGCCCCGACGGGTTCGACCCCATGCGAGGTCAACAAAAAAGCGACCAGCCTAAGCCAGTCGCTTTAACATACTTTGGGTGGGCCGTCAGGGGGTCGAACCCTGGACCTTGGGATTAAGAGTCCCCTGCTCTACCAACTGAGCTAACGACCCAAAGCTAAAGTCCGTTATAGCGGACTTTAGAGGAGATATCGTGTGGTGGGCCGTCAGGGGGTCGAACCCTGGACCTTGGGATTAAGAGTCCCCTGCTCT
>DXMB01000027.1:0-7862 GCA_019414425.1 Collinsella sp. | reverse complement strand
ACCAACTGAGCTAACGACCCGATATCAACACGAAGCAAGAACTGGGGTGGGTAAAGGGACTCGAACCCTCGACCTACGGGACCACAACCCGTCGCTCTAGCCAACTGAGCTACACCCACCGTGTCCTGTGCGCTTCGCGCTCGACTATTATTGCAAGGAACGCCACGCGATGCAAGCCCCAATTTTCAAGAATTTTGAAAAGAGTTTTTCGAGACCATTTCAAGCAAATCCCACCGGTTCCATAGGAGTAAACTTGCTCCACCCAATGCTCGAAAGGATAGGCATGAAAGAACTCTCCAACCGCACGGCGGCGTTTACCGATTCCGTCATCCGCCGCATGACGCGCATCTCCAACAAGTATGGCGCCGTCAACCTGTCACAGGGCTTCCCCGACTTTGATCCCCCGGCGCAGCTGCTCGATAGCCTCAGCACCATCGCCACCGACCCCAAGCCGCTTTACCACCAGTACTCCATCACCTGGGGCTCCCAAGCCATGCGCGAGGCGCTTGCCGCCAAGCAGGAGCACTTTATGGGCATGCCGATCAACCCCAACGAGAACATCGTGGTCACCTGCGGCTCCACCGAGGCCATGATGGCCGCCATGATGACGGTCACAAACCCCGGCGACAAGGTCGTCATCTTCTCGCCGTTCTACGAGAACTACGGCGCCGACACGATCCTTTCGGGTGCCGAGCCCATCTATGTGCCGCTCAACCCGCCCACCTTTGACTTTGACCGTGAGGTCCTGGAGGCGGCCTTCCGCGACAACGATCCCAAGGCGATCGTTCTGTGCAACCCGTCCAACCCCTGCGGCAAGGTCTTTACGCGCGAGGAACTCACCTTTATCGCCGACCTGTGCAAAAAGTACGACGCCTACTGCATTACCGACGAAGTCTACGAGCACATCGTCTACACGCCCCACGAGCACGTGTACATGGCCACGTTGCCCGGCATGTTTGAGCGCACCATCAGCTGCAGCTCGCTGTCCAAGACGTACTCCATCACCGGCTGGCGTCTGGGCTACACCATTGCCCCGGCCCCGATCACCGAGCGCATCAAGAAGGTCCACGACTTCCTCACCGTAGGCGCCGCCGCTCCCCTGCAGGAAGCCGTCGTCACCGCACTCAACTTCGACGACAGCTATTACGATGAGGTCCTCGATCTCTACACTGCCAAGCGCGACCTGTTCTGCCAGGGACTCGATAGCATCGGGCTTGAGCACAACGTACCGCAGGGCGCCTACTACGTCATGATGGACATCTCCGAGTTTGGCTATGACAGCGACCTTGACTTCTGCGAGGACCTCGCGTCTAAGGTAGGCGTGGGCGCCGTGCCCGGCTCGAGCTTCTTCCGCGAGCCCGTCAACCATCTGATCCGCTTCCACTTTGCCAAGCGAGACGAAACACTTAACGCGGCGTTGGAGAACCTCAAGTCGCTGCGTGATAAAATCAAGCCGCGCGGGTAAGGACGGCCCGGCAACTAAAGGAACCAAAGAAGTCTCGCACCGCCCGCCGCGATGCGAGACTTCTTTATAGCGCTTTTTTAATTGGTTTAGAGCGCTATACTTTAGGCAAGGAGCAACTCGTCCTGGAGAGAGGAACACTATGGCAGAGCAGCAGCTTATCGGAGCGCTCGAGGCCGGCGGCACCAAAATGGTCTGCGCCACGGGCTATGCAGATGGCACGGTCCTGGAGCGCGAGCAGATCGCGACCACGACCCCACAGGAGACCGTTGAGGCCGTCAACGCATGGTTTGCCAAAAAGGGCATCGCAGCGCTCGGCATCGGCGCCTTTGGCCCCACCGCGGTCAATCCCGCCTCACCCCAATACGGCAAGATCTTGGAGACGCCCAAGACGGCATGGCGCTACTTCGACCTGCTGGGCACCATCCAAAACGAGCTCAATATTCCCTGTGGCTACGACACCGACGTCAACGTTGCCTGCTTGGGCGAGGTCAGCTTTGGTTGCGCCCAGGGCCTCACCGACGTGGTGTATCTGACCATCGGCACCGGCGTGGGCGCCGGCGTGCTCTCGGGCGGCCAGCTCGTGCACGGCATGATGCATCCCGAGGCCGGCCACATCCTGGTCACGCGCGACCCGCGCGACACCATCGGCGAGCACAGCGCCTGCCCCTTCCATGACAACTGCCTGGAGGGTCTCATCGCAGGCCCCGGCGTTAAAAAGCGCTGGGATGGCAAGAGCGCCGGAGAGATGGCCGATGACCCGGAGGCAATGGACCTGCTCGCCGGCTATCTGGCGCAGGCGCTCATGACCTACACGCTGTGCTACGCGCCGCAAAAGATCATCATTGGCGGCGGCGTGGCCGACCACACCCCCATCGTGCCGCTCGCCCGCAAGAAGTGTGCCGAGATGCTCAACGGCTACATCGTCACGCCCGAGATGGCCGACATCGATAGCTATATCGTCAACAACAGCCTCGAGGGCAAACAGGGCATTATGGGCTGCCTGGCTCTTGGTGCACAGGCGCTCCAGTAACAGACGCACCCACGGGGCGTGGCACGCCCGGCAAATCCGACCTACGGAACGACGCCACCACGCCTCATATAAGCCCTCAAATAAAAAAGGCCGCCTAGGACCAAACAATACGTCCTAGGCGGCTTTTTTGGCGCACATCAGCGACCGTAAGAGATATCGGAGCACAACGCCCGTTGCCGCTCCACAGCAGTCGATCATCACATCGGTGATCATGCCAGCGCGTCCCGGCACAAAGAGCTGAATCGTCTCGTCGATCGAGGGAATCAGCAGCAGGAACACCGCCGTGGGCAGCAGCACGTCAAAGGTGCGCCGGCCCTCAAAATCAAAGGCGTGCGTTGCCAAGATGCCGAGCACCATATACTCGGTAAAATGCGCGCACTTGCGAACAACAAAGTTGGTCACCCATTCATATGGAAGTCCCACGCCGTGCAGGAAACCGCGGATAGCTTCCATGACCGTTAGGCTCAGCGAGCCCGACCCCGAGCCGGGAACCAGCGAATTGCCCCAGATCAAGAGCGCCATCAGGCAGGTCACGACCGCCCATTTTCGATTGATCTTAACCATGCAGAAGTTATGCCTCCGCGCGGAGCGGCGCGAAGCTGGCGGTACCGCCCTCGATAACGCTCAGATAGGCACGGCCCGTACGCTTGGCGGTAGAGGACTGCAGGCGCTCGATCTCTTCCTCGAGGATCTGATTGACGCGCTCGTGACGACGATTTTCCATAATGCCGGCGGCAATAGCCTCGGCTCGCTCGATGCCCTCGCGCGAGATACGGGCGGTATCCTCGGGGAACACAGCGCTGTGACGGCCGACATAGGCGGGGGCAGCAGGCTGAGGGGCAGTGACGGGAGCGGGGGCTGCAACAGGGGCAGGCTCGTCAATCTCATCCAGAATCGCGGTGGCGGCGGCCCACATGTCCTCGTGGCCTGAGTAATCGACCATGGGGACATCAACCTCGAGCGAAGCGTCCGGAAGGTCGCCGGTGTCGATGCGATCTTGGGCATCAATCGATGCGGTGATGGCTGCAGGCTCATCGAGGTCATCGAGATCGATGTCCGCGGCACCGGAAATGATAGGCATGCTGGCGAGGTTCGCGTTGTACGGCGCAGCCTCAGCCGCCTGCTGCTGGGCAGGAGCGCCCCAAAGCGAGCTTTCGGCGGCACGGCGGGCGGCAACGGCCTCCTCGTCCGCGGTCATGGCTTCATCAACGTACGAATTATCGACAGAAGCGTTCGCGTCCGCCGAGGTAGCGCTGTAGGCGTTATTGGCTGCCGCGTTGGCAACGAGTGCCACGAAAGCCGCCGTGCTGCCCGCAGGGGCGGCCTGGGAGCCCGACACGGCGCGTGCCGCGGCGGCGATATCATCGCGATTGAAGGAGCCGGTCTGCCCGCCGTTGGTGAGCTCGTCGATGGCGACTTGATAGACGTCGCGCGAGCGCGCAGGGTCGCAGCTAACCGGCGAATCGTCGTCGAGCATGCTGTCGATCATGGACCAAGCCTCGGCCTCGTCCATAGCATCTGCGGCTCGAGCGATGGTAGGGACACCATCATCGGCATGACGGCGCTGGAACGCACCAGTCAGGCCGGAAAGGAATGCCGAGGTAGACTGCTCCGACTGAGCCTGAGAAGCAGAAGCCGCAGCGTACGGAATCGCATCCTGCTGCTGAGCTGGAATCGAGGCGGTCTTGAACTCGCTTTGATGCTGATTGAGATTGGCGGCACCGCCCATGGCATCGGGCTGGAACAGACGCTCTTCACGCTGCGCACGATACTCGGAGATACCCAGCGAGGCGGCATAGATACCCACGCCCGCCACCGCGCCCACGGCGAAGGGAACCGCACCCGCCACGACCGTCTCGTTCACCGACGAAAACGGCAGCGTCGCGGCATACATAACCACGGGAGCGGCAAGGCCGATCCCGCACGAAAGTCCGGCAAGGACTGCTCGTTGTGTTGCATCAGAAGAAGCCATGAGCTCTCCCCATCTTCCAGCACCCAAATCGCATCATTCAGTTGGCTGCGCGAGAGAAGATGAAGCGGGGCTATGCCCCAAAGCAACGGTATATGGTTCGTTTCATCTGCGTTTTCCGTCGCGAAGCTTAAAAGCTATTATGCGAAACCGCCCTGCCGATTGCAAGCGACGATGTCGGATTGAAACGGGAAACCTGCTGTTCGTCAGTCTTATAGTCAAAAATAAGCGCGGAGCGGCGCTATGGAAAAGGGCCGAGGCTCAAAGCCCCGACCCTCTATCGCATTGATGACTATCGCTGCGCGCGGATGACAACCTAGAACGTCTGCTCGTAGTCGCTGTGTTTTTTGGCCGAACGCACCAGGAACTCCTGGTTGGTGTTGGTGCCCTTAAGACCCTTGATAAACGATGCGGCTGCGCGCTCGGTGTTGTTCATGCCGGCAAGAATGCGACGCAGGCCAAAGACAAACGGACGCATCTGCTCGTCGACCAACAGGTCCTCGTTACGCGTACCGGAGGCAACGGGGTCGATAGCCGGGAAGATGCGGCGGTCGGCCAGGTCGCGGTCGAGTTTAAGCTCCATGTTGCCGGTGCCCTTGAACTCCTCAAAGATGACCTCGTCCATCTTGGAACCGGTGTCGATGAGGGCAGAGGCCAGGATGGTAAGCGAGCCACCGTTCTCGATATTGCGGGCTGCACCCAGGAAGCGCTTGGGCGGATATAGGGCCGCCGAATCGACGCCGCCCGAAAGGATGCGGCCCGAGGCGGGCGCCGCCAAGTTGTAGGCGCGGGCGAGGCGCGTGATGGAGTCGAGCACCACCACGACGTCGCCACCCAGCTCTACGATGCGCTTGGCGCGCTCGATGACGAGCTCTGCCACGCGGGTGTGGTTGTCGGCAGGCATATCGAAGGTCGACGCCACAACCTCGCCCTTGATGGAACGCTGCATATCGGTGACCTCTTCGGGGCGCTCGTCGACGAGCAGGCAGATGAGGTGCACCTCGGGGTTGTTAATCGAGATAGACTGGCAGATCTTCTTGAGGATCGTGGTCTTGCCGGCCTTGGGCGGGGACACGATCAGGCCGCGCTGGCCCTTGCCGATCGGTGACACGATGTCGATGGCGCGACCGGTAATGGAGTCCTTGCCGTGCTCCATGCGCAGCGGCTCGTTGGGATAGACCGGGGTGAGATCGCCGAACTTGGGGCGGTTGCGAATCTGCTCGGGGTCCAGACCGTTGACGGTCGTGATTTTGGCGAGGCCGGCGCGCTTGTCGCCGCCGCGCGAAGGACGCAGCGAGCCCTCGATGACGTCGCCCGTGCGCAGGCGCGCGGAGCGGATGAGGTAGGCGGGCACGAAGGCGTCGTCGTTGGACTTCATGTAGCCATGGGCGTGGATGATGCCGGAGCTGTCCGGGCGAATCTGCAGAATGCCCTTGATGTCGCGGAAGCCCTCGGCCTTCGCGGCGGTGACGTAGATCTCCTCGACGAGCTCGGCTTTCTTCTTGCCGGTCGTCTCGATCTCGAACTCCTTGGCCTTCTCGCGAAGTTCGGCGACCTTCATGGCAGCGAGCTCCTCGCGCGAAAGCGTGGGCTCGGTGGGAGCGGCATTACGCTCCTTGTTGCGTTGCTTGCGATCGCGCTGGCGGTTGCGACGGTCGTTGTTGCGCTCGTCCTTGCGCTCGTTGCGCTCCTCGTTGCGCTTGTGCTGGCGACGGTTGGGGCGAGCGTTGTCATCGGCCTCAGCGGGCGCGGCGCCATCGGTTGCGGCGGCGTCGGCATTGGCCGCAGCGGCGTCATTGGCCTCGGCGCCGGAATCGACCTGCGCTTCGACATCAGCCTGCTGCTCGGACGCCTTGGCCTTAGCGGACTTCTTACGACCGCGCTTGGGCTTCTCGGATGCAGGCTGTTCGACGTCCTGGGGCTCGGCGGCATCAGTCGATACATCGGCGGTCGTCTCGGCGGAATCCTCGGACGCGCCCTTCTTGGCAGCCTTAGCCTTGGACGTGCGCTTAGCAGCAGTGCGACGCCTGCGACCGGGACGGACGTCGGCGGGCTCGGCATCGGCAGAAACGGCCTCGGAAGTCGTAGCATCCTGGACGGGTTCATCGGCAGCAGTTGAGGACTTGGCGGTCGCCGCAGCATCCCGAGCGGCGGCGGCTGCGGCTGCGGCCTTCTCGGCCTCGACAAAGGCCTTGGGCTTGCGACCGCGACGGTGCGGGCGCAAAGCCGGATCGACAACGGGAACTTCGCTGGCCTCGACAGGCACAGCGGGCTCAGCAGGCGATGCGCCCTCCCCTGCCGCGGAACGGACCGAAGCCTCAGTGAGCTCGGGGGTTACCTGTTCCGCAACCTGCTCGGCCTTAGCAGCCGTGCGGCGGCGTGTGCGCGGTGCCGGCTTCTCGGTCGGCAGGTCGGCGGCAGGGGTCTCGGGCACAGACGGAGCTGCAAGCTCGGTCAGAGCCGCGGCCTCGCGCTCGGCAGCACGACGGCGGGCGCGCACCACCTGAGCCTCGCTAATCTGCGCCAACGCACGTGCCTGCGCGACCTCATCGGAAATCGGCGCCGAGGAGTCAGCTGCAACGGTGAGCTTGGCGCGCGTCGTGCGCGTGGTACGGCGCTTTGGCTTGGTGACCTCCTCGCCGTCAGCGGCAGGCTTGGCCGTGCGGCGCGTGCGCTTGGGCTTTGCCGGAGCAGCCTCCTCACCAGTTGCAGGCACGGCCTTCTCAGCCGCTACAGGCATAGGCGTCGAAGCAGCCTTAGGCGTCTCAGGAGCCGAGGCTTGCGCGGGCGCCGCGACCTGGTCCGACGCAACCGGTACAGCGGGAGCGGCCTGCGTCGTCGTTATTTCGTTTTCTTGCTGTTGATCAGACACAGTGTTTGCTCAACTTTCTTTTCAAGCCCTGTGATCACATGCTCCCTGCATAAACCTTCAGGGCGGCTAAACAGTCTAGTTCCGTTCAAAACGACGGACATCATTGATCTGTATCGAGATGATTGCGTCAACTACGCAGCGTTAGTGTAACACAACCGCCGCCACCTGCAACTTAGTCATTGGGGGGACGTTCTTAAACGATTAGTCAAAAGGGACACTCTTTGTTTGCCACCCACAAATCTGACTGCCTCCGCCAAAACTATGGCGGTTTACTACGATGAATCGCTCAACCGCGACCACTCCGAAACTTGTTGAACTAAAACCGCAGGTAGATGCCTTGCACTTTTTAGCAAAAAGCCGGCGTGGTTAGAATTCCTCAATTCATCGTAGTAAACCGGCATAGTTTCGTATTTCTAGCAGCTCCAAATTCGTCAATACGTCGGCGTTTGCGAAAAAAGCCCGACCTCCGTGTGAACTGCCTCCCATTTCTTGGACATGAGAAATGGGAGGCTTTCTTTATGCGCGT
>DXMB01000026.1:0-27302 GCA_019414425.1 Collinsella sp. | reverse complement strand
GGCCCTCGCGGCCTAGTCGCTATTTAGGGCGTCCAAGATTTGGGACGCAGTTCAACAGGGGAGCGGGTCTTTTTTGATGAGGAACGTTGCCCCGACGAGCACGTCGGATTCCCGGAACGGGCCGCCCGCTGTTTAAGTTTGTCGCGAGTTCCGCACGCAAAGGAAAGCACTTAATGTGCTTTCCGTCTTGCGCAGGACTGTAGAGCAGCAAACTTAAACAGCGGGCGGCCCGTTCCGGGAATCTGCCCCCGCGCACAGAAGGGGATTCCTTTTGCCAAAAGGGACAGGTTTATTTTGGTCGGTTTTTCATGCTTGAATTTGAAACATTTCGCCCGACAAGAGCGTATCTATGGTGAGGGCCTCATCGAGAACCAATAACGTCACCGGGAGGTGATTATGGAAGAACAAGCATTTAGACAGGCGGTCGAAGATCACCGGGATGTCGTGTTTCGAATCGCATTGACGTACCTGCGCGATCGCGCCGATGCCGACGATGTTGCACAAGACGTCTTTCTTAAGTTGCTCAAAAGCGATACGCATTTTGAAGGCTGGGAGCATCTTCGTCGATGGCTTATCCGGGTCACGATCAATGAATGCAAATCGCTCTTTCGAAAGCCATGGAGACGCGTGGAGGATATTGAGAATCTGACCGATTCGCTTTCGACGGCGCAGGAGGAGACCAAGGCGGTCCTGTCAGACGTTATGCGACTTCCGGAGCGATTCCGTGTTCCCATCGTGCTCTATTACTATCTGGGCTTCTCGACATCAGAGATTGCCGAGTTATTGCATGTTCCAGCCGCGACCGTTCGAACGCGTTTAGCTCGCGGCAGATCGAAGCTCAAGTTCATCCTAGAGGAGGGCGACCGTGAAATCCAACCAGATCAAGCAGGCCTTCGAGTCCGTCCAAGCCGATAGCGATCTTGCTGACCGTGTTCTTTATGCCGCTGCTGGCGAGCCGCTTCGCCGAAAGGGTCACGCGAAGCCTCTGTATGTTGCCGTAATCGGATGTCTTGCCGGAGTGCTGGCGACCGGAGGGGTCGCCTACGCTGTTGTCAATTCCAGTTATTTTGCCTCTGCCTGGGGAAACCATGGCAACGGAGAGTCCGTTACCTGGACTCAAGGTGGCTCGTCGGGGACTAAATATACCTACACCAGAGAGTTTGGTGATGGTATCGCGCCCCAAAGCTTGGAGGGTTCAGTACAGAAGGTCAATCTGTCCGTCGAGGGCAACGGCTATACACTCGACATTCATGATATGGCTATCGACCAAAACGGCTGCGGTGCTGTGACGTTTACGCTGTCCAATCCAAATGGTGTTAACTACTACAAGCCGGCAGCAGAGACAGGCGAACTTGTTCTCTATGGTGAAGAAGAACAGGGCATCGGTACACCCAGCATGAACTTCGGCGAGGAATGGGCTGATACACGCTGCACCATTGATAAGGACACATCAAGCGATACTGTCATTAATGGCACGATGTACTTTGCTTCTATGGATCGCGAGCGAGGTTTTCAACATGCGGTCACCTGGAATATCTCGTGGACCGAGGGCGAAGGAGAGGATGCGAAGCCGTTCGAGGCATCGACGCCCGAGTTTAGCGTTGGGGCGTACGTCGATACTAAGGAACTCCGCTCCGATGACTCGCCTCTCGAGATCAGCCCGTTTTCCATCCAGACGCACATCGATGATCTGGGCATTGACGCAGTCACGAAGAAGTTGACGGTTACCTACAAGGATGGATCGGAGCAGATTATCGAAGATGACGACGCAGGGGCGTTCAACTTATATTTTTCTTATACGCGCAATAGCGGAGAGAACATCTGGGTTCCGACAAGGCTCATCAATGTCGATCAAGTGGTCTCGGTAACCCTCGAGGGCACGAGATGCACATCAACAGGAGAGACCGAAACAGAAGTACCCTTTACCATCGTCTATTCGTAAGGTCTGAGGCCGCTTCCCACAAGGGGAAGCGGCCTTTTCCCAGATAAAACCTGCCAAAACAAACCTGTCCCTTTTTGGCAGGTAACGTTGCCCCGACGAGCGCGTCGGATTCCCGGTCCGGGCGGCCCGCTGTTTAAGTTTGTCGCGAGTTCCGCACGCAAAGGAAAGCACTTAATGTGCTTTCCGTCTTGCGCAGGACTGTAGAGCAGCAAACTTAAACAGCGAGCCGCCCGGGCCGGGGATCCGCCAGCGCGCACGGGAGGGGATTCCTTTTGTGTAGGCTTTGCGGAAATGTGCCAATTTTGGGATACGCCCGGCGGCGTGGTCTGTTGACGGCACAGCTAACGCCACGTATCCTATCGAACTGCGTGTTTCGTAGGGGGATGCTGGCCCCTCGATTCAAGCCGTTGCACTTTACAGAAAGCTGGAATCATTCGAGAAGGAGTACGCTTTGCCTACTATTAACCAGCTGGTTCGCCAGGGCCGTCGTTCCGTGCCCAAGAAGTCCAAGAACGCTGCTCTGCAGCACAACTCCCAGAAGCGCGGCGTGTGCACCCGCGTCTTCACCACGAGCCCCAAGAAGCCGAACTCGGCTCTTCGTAAGGTTGCCCGTGTTCGCCTTGTCAACGGCATCGAAGTTACTGCTTACATCCCGGGTGAGGGCCACAACCTGCAGGAGCACTCCATCGTGCTCGTCCGCGGCGGTCGTGTCCGTGACCTCCCTGGTGTCCGTTATCACGTCATCCGTGGCGCCTACGACGCTGCTCCGGTCCAGAACCGTATGCAGGCCCGTTCCAAGTACGGTGCTAAGCGCCCCAAGGCCAAATAAGCCAGATAACGTTTTGATACTTTCGCCGTGTGCCGTCTTGAGCGCCGCACGGTAGACACTTAAGGAGATTTCACATGCCGCGTCGTGCAGCAGCTAATCGTCGTGAGGTTCAGCCTGACGCCGTTTACAACAACCGCCTGGTGACTCAGCTCATCAACAAGGTCCTTCTTGACGGCAAGAAGGCCACCGCTGAGCGCATCGTTTACACCGCTTTCGAGATCGTTGCCGAGAAGTCCGAGGGTGGCGATGCTCTCGCTACCTTCAAGAAGGCTATGGACAACGTCAAGCCCACGCTCGAGGTTAAGCCCAAGCGTGTCGGTGGCGCTACCTATCAGGTCCCGATGGAGGTCAACTCCCGTCGTTCCACCGCTCTGGGCATCCGCTGGATCGTCAACTTCTCCCGCGCTCGCAAGGAGAAGACCATGGCCGAGCGTCTCGCCAACGAGATCCTCGACGCTTCCAACGGCCTGGGCGCTTCCGTCAAGAAGCGTGAGGACGTCTTCAAGATGGCCGAGGCCAACCGCGCGTTCTCTCACTATCGTTGGTAAGTTAAGGTAAGGAACTAACATGGCTAAGCCTAAGTACAAGCTTTCCGATACCCGTAACATCGGCATCATGGCTCACATCGATGCCGGTAAGACCACCACGACCGAGCGTATTCTTTACTACACCGGTAAGACCCACAAGATCGGTGAGGTCCATGAGGGCGCTGCCACCATGGACTGGATGGTTCAGGAGCAGGAGCGCGGCGTAACCATTACCTCCGCTGCTACCACGTGCTTCTGGAACAAGGACGGTAAGGACTACCGCATCCAGATCATCGACACCCCGGGCCACGTTGACTTCACCGCCGAGGTCGAGCGCTGCCTGCGCGTCCTCGATGGCGCTGTCGCCGTCTTCGACGCCGTTGCCGGCGTTCAGCCCCAGTCTGAGACCGTTTGGCGTCAGGCTTCTACCTTCAACGTTCCCCGCATCGCCTTCATCAACAAGTATGACCGCGTGGGCGCTGACTTCTTCAACGCTATCGAGACCATGAAGGATCGTCTCGACGCTAACGCCGTGGCCGCTCAGGTCCCGATGGGCGCCGAGGACAACTTCTGGGGCGTCATCGACCTCGTTACCATGACTGCATGGGACTTCAAGGCCGACGAGAAGGGCATGACCTACCCCGAGCCGATGGACGAGATCCCGGCTGAGTTCGCTGACATCGCTGCCACCAAGCGCGAGGAGCTCCTCGACGCTGCTGCCAGCTTTGACGACGAGCTCATGGAGAAGATCCTCATGGAGGAGGACTTCACCGTCGAGGAGCTCAAGGCTGCCCTGCGCAAGGGTGTTCTGGCCAACGAACTCAACCTCGTCTTCGTGGGCTCCGCCTACAAGAACAAGGGCGTTCAGGAGCTGCTCGACGCTGTCGTCGACTACCTGCCCAGCCCGCTCGACGTCGAGGCCGTCACCGGTACCGATCCGGACACCGGCGAGGAGATCCAGCGTCATCCTTCCTTCGACGAGCCCTTCTCCGGCCTGGTCTTCAAGATCATGACCGACCCGTTCGTCGGTAAGCTCACCTACGTCCGCGTTTACTCCGGTCGCGCCGAGTCCGGCTCCTATGTGGTCAACGCTTCCAACGGTCAGCGCGAGCGCCTCGGCCGCATCCTCGAGATGAACGCCGCCGAGCGTATCGACCGTGACGACGCTGCCGCTGGCGACATCGTCGCTTGCGTCGGCTTCAAGAACTCCACCACCGGTGACACCCTGTGCGCCGAGGGCAAGGAGATCGTCCTCGAGAAGATCGAGTTCGCCAAGCCCGTTATCGACGTTGCCATCGAGCCCAAGACCAAGGCCGAGCAGGACAAGATGTCCCTGGCTCTGACCAAGCTTGCCGAGGAGGACCCGACCTTCCAGGTGTCCACCAACCACGAGACCGGCCAGACCATCATCGCCGGCATGGGCGAGCTGCACCTCGAGATCATCGTCGACCGTCTGCTCCGCGAGTTCAAGGTTGACGCTAACGTTGGTAAGCCCCAGGTTGCCTACCGCGAGACCGCTGGTCACGACGTCGAGAAGGCTGAGGGCAAGTTCGTCCGTCAGTCCGGCGGTCGCGGTCAGTATGGCCACGCCGTCATCAAGCTCGAGAAGATGGAGGAGGGCTTCGGCTACGAGTTCGTCAACGCTATCGTCGGCGGCGTCGTGCCTAAGGAGTACATCCCGTCCATCGACAAGGGCATCCAGGAGGCCCTGAACACCGGTGTTATCGCCGGCTTCCCGGTCCTCGACGTTAAGGTCACCCTGTTCGACGGTTCTTACCACGAGGTCGACTCCTCCGAGGCCGCCTTCAAGATCGCCGGTTCCATGGCTATCAAGGACGCCCTCAAGAAGTCCGATCCGCAGCTGCTCGAGCCGATCATGGCTGTCGAGGTCGAGACCCCCGAGCAGTACATGGGCGACGTTATGGGCAACCTCTCCGGTCGCCGCGGCAAGATCGAGGGCATGGAGGATCGCAAGAACAGCAAGCTCATCCGTGCCAAGGTGCCGCTGGGCGAGATGTTCGGTTACGCTACCGACCTTCGCTCCCAGACCCAGGGCCGTGCATCCTACACGATGCAGTTCGACTCTTATGAGCCCGCGCCCAAGTCCATCGTGGACGAGGTCATGAGCAAGAACGCCTAAGTTTGAGCTCCCTGTTACGTAATCCGCGAGAACATCTCTCGCACTCTTTGGAGGTTTAAGTTGGCTACCCAGAAGATCCGCATTCGCCTCAAGGGCTATGATCACGAGGTCGTCGATCAGTCCGCGAAGCTCATCGTCGAGACCGCTCAGAAGACCGGCGCTCGCGTTTCCGGTCCTGTCCCCCTGCCCACCGAGCGCAACCTGTACACGGTTATCCGCTCGCCGCACGTGAACAAGGACTCCCGTGAGCAGTTCGAGATGCGCACCCACAAGCGCCTCATCGACATCCTCGACCCCACCTCGGGCACCGTTGATTCGCTCATGCGTCTCGACCTCCCCGCTGGCGTCGACATCGACATCAAGCTCTAAGCGATATCGCTCATAGCTTAAAGGGCCCCGCTGCCGTTACGGTAGCGGGGCCCTTTTGTTTTGAATGGTGGTTTGGACTGTCGGACAATGCTGACGAGTAGGTGGCTGCGGCGCCCTATTCGCTCACGGGACGCAGCGATGCTTCCTCAAAATGGAAGGATCGCAAGTCGTCTTCCGTTTCGATGCACGCGCGACCATAATCATCGACGGTTCGAAAAATTCCACGTGCCAGCTCATCTCCAGCAGGGGAGCGGGCGATAACGGTTTCCCCAATCCAATTGAGGTGAGCGATATATTCGTCGTGGACGGGCGCGAGCGGACCGGCGTCTTTTTCATTGGCGTTGAGGCGCTCTGCCCAGGCATCTACAGCGTCTATAACTGCGTGATAGACCTCATCGAGGAGCATGTCGACGGCAGGAACGTTCTCGTTAAGGTCCGAGAGACCGATTGCCTGTAAGCCGCCATCGGGCACCTCTTGGGGCGCATAGTTCACATTGACGCCAATGCCGCATACGGCGAAAGGTTTGCCTTCGTTATCGCGTGCGGCCTCGACCAGAATGCCGCCGAGTTTGCGTTCACGCGCGACCAGATCGTTGGGCCATTTGAGGCCAATTTCGTTTGCAAGACCCTGTTTTTCGAGCGCCTCGAGCACCGCTAGGCCGCTGACGGCGGCAAGACCAGAGTACTTCGCAGGATTAACGCATGGACGCAGGACAATCGAAAGCAATAGGTTGCCGGCGGTTGAATCCCACTTGTGGCCGCGCCGGCCGCGTCCTGCCGTCTGAGCCTGGGCGGCAAGTCCCGTGCCGTGCGGCGCTCCCTGTTTTCCTGCTTCGAGCAGGTCATCGTTGGTCGATCCGGTTACGTCGACTATCGTTAATTTGGCATCCATTATGGCTGCCACCTCCTTAATGAATAAGTGAATAACGCAATGGTCTCGAGAGATAGACACAATGTGAAGCCTTTGTCGCATTTGGACAATTTAATGTTAACACGTCAACAACGACAAAATTGCGCTATCCTCTCTTGGTCGATGTAAACACGTCAACAACCCAAAGGAGGCTAGTGATGGGTTTCACGATTCTTGGAACAGGCTCGGCGCTTCCTGAGCGCAGTGTTTCCAATGACGAGCTGCCTGAGTTCCTCGATACCTCGGATGAGTGGATTTTTACCCGCACCGGTATCAAGAGCCGCCACGTCTGCACCACCGAGTCACTTGACGACCTTGCCGTAGCGGCGAGCGAGCAGGCACTCCAGGTGTCCGGAATCGACGCGAGTCAGCTGGATCTGATCGTCTGCTCGACGACGACAGGTGACCACCTTGTTCCCGCTGAGGCGTGTGCCGTTGCTGAGCGACTAGGCGCGACGTGCCCTGCCTTCGATGTCTCGGCGGCCTGCGCCGGCTTCGTATTTGCGCTCGATGTCGCCGAGGGCTATATCGCCCGCGGCCGTGCCGAGCGCGTGCTTGTCGTTGCTGCCGAGCAGATGACGCGCGCGCTCGACTGGACCGACCGCGCCACCTGCGTGCTCTTTGGCGATGGGGCAGGCGCCGCAGTGATTGAGGCTGGGGGAGACAGCCCTCTTGCCGTTGAGCTTTCGACGGCGCCCGACGTCGAGACGTTGCGCGTTCCCGGTCTGGTCGGTACCTCGCCGTTTAAGGCCTCCGCAGATAGCGAGAGCGTGCTGTCCATGAATGGCCGCCGCGTGTTCAAGTTCGGCGTCAACGCCATCTGCGACACGGTCCATAAGCTCGCCTGCGACGCGAGTATCGCGGTCGAGGACATCGACCATTTTGTATTCCATCAGGCCAACGAGCGAATTTTGAACCAGGCGATCAAGCGCCTGGGCGTGCCGGACGAGCGCGTGGTTCGCACGTTGCGCGAGACCGGCAACATTTCGAGCGCCTGCATTCCCTTTGCGCTTGACCGGCTGGCACGTACCGACGCACTGAATGCGGGCGACACCATCGCCCTCGTTGGATTTGGCGCCGGCCTGGATATAGGTGGCTATTTGCTTCGTTGGAAGTAGTCGCACATAGGAAATAAAAACGCCCCTAGGGCACAAACAAAGGAGAACTACCATGGCAGATCAGAAGACCTTCGAGCGCGTTTGCGACGTTATCCGCGAGACCGCCGGCCTTGACGACGTCGAGATGAAGCCCGAGTCCACGCTCGAGGAGATCGGCCTCGACAGTCTGGGTACCGTCGAGATTCTCGTGGCCGTCGAGGACGAGTTCGATATTCAGCTCGATACCGAGGAGAACCCTAAGACGGTCGGCGAGTTCGTCGATACGGTTGAGGCGGCATTGGAGAAGTAGAGATGCTCAAGACTCCTCTCTGCGAGCTGCTCGGCATCGAAAAGCCCGTGTTCCAGGGCGGCATGGCCTGGATTGCCGATGCCTCGCTGGCGTCTGCCGTGTCCGAGGCAGGCGGCTTAGGGATTATCGCGGCCATGAATGCCGACGCAAACTGGTTGCGCGATCAGATTCACGAGCTGCGCACCAAGACGGATAAGCCCTTTGGCGTCAACGTCATGCTCATGAGCCCGTTTGCCGACGAGGTCGCGCAGGTTGTGATTGACGAGCGAGTGCCGGTCGTCGTGACAGGCGCCGGCAATCCCGCCAAGTACATGAAGGCGTGGAACGAGGCGGGCATCAAGGTCATCCCGGTCGTTGCCTCGGTGGCGCTGGCGCGCCTCGTGGCGCGTCGTGGAGCCACGGCGGTTGTTGCCGAGGGCACCGAATCGGGCGGCCATATTGGCGAGACCTCGACGATGGCACTGGTGCCGCAGGTCGTCGATGCGGTCGACATTCCCGTCGTGGCCGCCGGCGGTATTGCCGACGGCCGCGGCGTGGCGGCCGCCTTTATGCTGGGTGCCGCCGGCGTGCAGGTGGGTACGCGCTTTCTGGTCGCAGACGAGTGCACCGTATCGGAGCAGTACAAGGAGATGGTCCTGAAGGCCAACGACACCTCGACGCGTGCGACCGGCCGCTCGACGGGACATCCGGTGCGTGCGCTTAAGAGCCCCTTCACCAACGCGTATGCCAAGAACGAGGCGGCGGGCGCAAGCTCCGAGGAGCTCGGTGCTATGGGAACCGGTGCGCTGCGTAAGGCCGCCAAGGACGGCAACTACGAAGAGGGTTCGTTTTTGTGTGGACAGATTGCCGGCATGGTTAGCGAGCGCCAGAGCGCACGTGAAATCGTTGACGATCTGGTCGATGGCGCCGAGCGCGTCCTGAAGGGTGCGTCCGCATGGGTAGCGTAGCGTTTCTGTTTGCCGGCCAGGGTGCCCAACACCCCGCGATGGGCGTCGACCTGATCGAGGCATCGCCGGCGGCCGCCGAGGTGTTCGCCATTGTCGACGAGGTGCGCCCGGGGACCAGCGAGCAGTGCCGGAGCGCCTCCAAGGAGGAGCTCTCGCAGACCGAGAACACGCAGCCGTGCGTGTTCGTTCACGACCTGGCAGCGGCTATCGCTCTGCGTGAGCGCGGCGTGGTGCCTGCCGCCTGTGCGGGATTCTCGCTGGGCGAGGTCGCCGCGCTCACCTTTGCGGGGGCATTCGATACGCGAGCGGGCTTTGAGCTCGTGTGCGAGCGCGCGGCGCTGATGGCCGCGGCTGCTGAGCGCCATCCGGGCGGCATGCGCGCCGTCATCAAGCTCGATGCGGTGCAAGTCGAGGGCCTGGCAAAACAGGCCGGCGAGGACTGCTGGCCGGTCAACTACAACAGCCCCCAGCAGACGGTTGTGGCCGGAGCGCCCGATGCGTTGCAGACCCTCGACGCCCTGGTAAAAGAGGCTGGTGGCCGGGCCATGAAGGTCGCGGTGTCGGGTGCATTCCATAGCCCCTATATGGCCGAGGCGACTGAGGGGCTGGCGACGTATATCCAAGCCGGCCACGCGCCGTCTCCGCTGCTGATTCCGGTCATGGCAAACATGACGGCGGCGCCCTATCCGGCGGACCCGCGAGCGGCATCAGATGTCTTGGTCAACCAGGTGAGTCATGCCGTTCGCTGGGTCGACACGCTGCATACTCTGCAGGATCAGGGGATCGACACGTTTATTGAGGTCGGCCCCGGCAAAACGCTGTCGGGCCTGGTCAAGCGTACGCTGAGCGACGTTCGCGTGTATTCGTGCGAAACGGCCGAGCAGGTCGCAGCTATTGCCGACGAGCTCGCATAGTCCACAGGGCTGTAACCCGAAAGGAATGACATGGGCAACTTGAACAACGGCGCGCTCGAGCGCAACGACTCACGTCGCGTGGTGCTGGTTACGGGCGGCTCGCGCGGTATCGGCCGCGCCTGCGCTGTCGGTCTGGCGGAGGACGGCTTTGATATCGCCGTCGTCTATGCCGGCAGCGTCGATGCGGCGCGCGAGACGTGCGAAGCCTGCGAGGCGGCTGGCGCCGCGGCACGCGCATATCAATGCGACGTGGCCGACCCCGCTGCCGTCAACGCGTGCGTGGAAGCGGTCCTCAACGACTTTGGCTCCATTTGGGCGCTCGTCAACAACGCCGGCATAACGCGCGACGGTCTGCTCATGCGTATGGGCGACGATGCCTTCGACCGCGTGCTCGATGTCAATCTCAAGGGCACGTTCAATATGACGCGCGCGCTCACCAAGACCTTTATGCGCCAGCGCGGCGGTTGCGTCATCAACATGAGTTCGGTCGTGGGCCTGATGGGCAATGCCGGGCAGGCCAACTACGCTGCCTCCAAGGCGGGCGTCATCGGCCTGACCAAGGCGGTAGCGCGCGAGCTTGCACCCCGCGGCGTACGAGTGAACGCGGTCGCCCCGGGGTTTGTCGAGACGGATATGACGTCAAAGCTCTCGGAGAAGGTGCGTGCGGCGTGCGAGGAGCAGATTCCCCTGAGGCGCATGGCGCGCCCCGAGGAAGTGGCCGGCGTGGTGCGCTTTTTGGCGAGCGATGCGGCTGCCTACATTACGGGCGAGGTCGTACGCGTCGACGGCGGAATGGCGATGTAGAAACCAGGGCCGAAGAACGGCTTGGATGAGGAGACCATGATGGAACAGAGAGTTGCAATCACCGGTATCGGTGCCGTGTCGCCGCTCGGCAACACCGCGCTTGCCACCTGGGCGGCCATGTGTGCCGGAACGTGTGGCATCGGTCCGATCACGCACTTTGATACCGATGCATTTGCCGTCAAGGTGGCAGCCGAGGTCAAAGGTTTTGACGGCAACGAGTACTTTGGCAAGCATGACGCCAAACATCTCGACCCCTGTGTTCAGTTTGCGATGGCGGCGTCGGACGAGGCCATGCACGATGCGGGCCTCGATGTTGAGGGCGCGGTCGATCGCGATCGTCTGGGTGTCTATGTGGGCTCGGGCGTGGGCGGCATGCAGACGCTTGTCGACAACGTCCATACGATTGCCGACCGCGGGCCTCGTCGCGCATCGCCCTACATGATCGCGATGATGATTCCCAACATGGCATCGGGCAATATCGCAATCCGCCACAAGGCAAAGGGTCCGACCCTGCCCGTGGTGACCGCTTGCGCGACTTCTGCCCATGCGGTGGGCGAGGCGTTCCGCGCCATCAAGCACGGCTATGCCGATGCAATCCTGGCCGGCGGCGCCGAGGCTGCCATTATCCCCGATGCCGTTGCGGGCTTTACGTCCTGCCGCGCATTGACCACCAACCCCGATCCCGCGACGGCTTGCCGCCCGTTCGACGCGAACCGCGACGGCTTTGTGATGGGCGAGGGCGCCTGCGTGCTGGTACTCGAGAGCATGGAACATGCGCAGGCTCGCGGTGCGCACATTTACGCCGAGGTCGTAGGCTATGGCAACACCGATGATGCCTATCACATCACGAGCCCCGATCCCGAGGCTGCCGGCATTGCCCGTGCGATATCGCTGGCGGTGGCCGAGGGCGACGTTAAGCCTTCCGAGGGCCTCTACATCAACGCTCACGGCACCTCGACCAAGCTCAACGATTCGTCTGAGACGGCGGGCATTAAGCGTGCGCTCGGCGAGGACGCGGCACGCGCCGCGCACGTCTCATCGACCAAGTCGATGACCGGTCACATGATCGGCGCCACGGGTGCCATTGAGGTCATGGCCTGCGCCATGGCGCTCGAGCAGGGCGTGGTACCCCCGACCATTAACTACCACACGCCCGATCCCGCCTGCGATCTAGACTACACGCCCAATCGCGCGGTTCGCGCCGACCTTACCTGGGCGCTTTCGACCAACCTAGGCTTTGGCGGGCACAACGCCGCCATCGCGCTGCGTAGATATACGAGGAGCTAGAGCATGGATTCCAAAAGACTTGCCGAGATAGCCGATGTTATGGAGGACCGCGGCCTCACGCGCGTGCGGGTTGAGGAGCCCGATGGCACCGCGGTCGAACTTGAGCGCGCGAGCGCCGCACAGCCGGTTGCCGTGCCCATGCCTATGCCGAGCGCCATGGCCGCTCCGGTTGCGGCTCCCGCAGTCGCGCCTGCCGCACCGGAGCCCGCCGCGCAGGCGCCCGCCGCCGCACCGGAGCCCAAGGGCGCCGAGGTGACTGCTCCCATGGTCGGCGTGTTCTATGCTGCCCCGGCGCCGGGCGACGAGCCGTTTGTGCACGTGGGCTCCAAGGTCAAGGCCGGCGAGACCCTCTGCATCATCGAGGCCATGAAGGTTCTCAACGAGGTGACGGCAGAGGCAGACGGCGAGGTGCTCGAGATCTGCGTGGCCGACGGCGACCTCGTGGAGTTTGGCAGCTGCCTCATGAGGATCGGATAGGTGATATCCATGAACAAAGAAGAGCTCAAGAAGCTGTTGCCGCATCGCGAGCCGATGCTTTTGCTCGACGAGGCCGAGCTGGTGGGCGACGAGGCCCACGGCAAGATTACGATCACGGGCGACGAGTACTTTTTGCAGGGGCATTTTCCGGGAAACCCGGTCGTCCCCGGCGTGATTCAGTGCGAGATGCTCGCCCAGAACTGCTGCGTGCTGCTGATGGGCGATGAGGAGGCGCGCGGCGCGACGCCGTTCTACACGAGTCTGGACAAGGTTCGCTTTAAGCGTCCGGTGCGCCCGGGCGACACGGTGGATCTGGTGTGCTCCATCACGCGTGCGCGCGGGCCGTTCCGCTTTGCGACGGGTACCGCGAGCGTCAACGGTGAGGTTTGCTGCCGCGCCGATATGTCTTTTGCACTCATGCACGAAAGTTAAGGAAGGCTTCATGTTCGACAAAGTGCTCATCGCCAACCGCGGCGAAGTCGCGGTCCGTGTTATCCGCGCGTGCCGCGATATGGGCATCAAGACCGTCGCCGTTTATTCCACGGCCGATGCGGACGCGTTGCACGTGCAACTTGCCGACGAGGCGTATTGCATCGGCGGCCCGCGTCTTGCCGAGAGCTACCTCAACGACGATGCTGTGCTCACCTGTGCCGTAAAGTCGGGGGCAAAGGCGATCCATCCTGGCTACGGTTTCTTTTCCGAGAAGGCGAGCTTCGTGCGCGACTGCGACAAGTACGGTCTGGCGTTTGTCGGTCCCTCGGCCGAGGTCATCGACAGCATGGGCGACAAGGACGCCGCACGCCGAACGGCCGCTGCCGCGGGCGTGCCCATCGTGCCGGGCTGCGATTTGCTCAAAAGCCCCGAGGAGGCAACGGCCGAGGCCGAGCGCATTGGCTGTCCCGTGCTCATTAAGGCGCGTGCAGGCGGTGGCGGTCGCGGCATTCGTAAAGTCGAGCGCGTGGAAGATGCGGCAAAGGCGTTCATCGAGGCGCGTGCCGAGGGCGAGGCCGTTTTTGGCGACGGCGAGTGCTACATGGAGAAGTTCGTCGCGCCGGCGCACCACGTTGAGGTGCAGATTATGGCCGATAAGCAGGGCCATGTGTTTTCGCTCGGCGAGCGCGAGTGCTCGGTGCAGCGTCGCAACCAAAAGCTGATCGAGGAGAGCCCCGCGCCGTGTCTCGACGGACACGACGACATTCGTGCTCGCATGCACAAGGCGGCGCGTGACCTGGCTCGTGCCGTCGGCTACGAAGGAGCCGGTACCATCGAGTTCCTGTATTCGGACGACGGCAATTTCTACTTTATGGAAATGAACACGCGCTTGCAGGTGGAGCATCCGGTTACGGAGTTTGTGACCGATACCGACTTGGTCAAGTGGCAGCTGCGCGTGGCAGCCGGCCAGCCTCTGCCCTTTGAGCAGGAGGACATGCCGGTTCGCAACCACGCCATGGAGTGCCGCATCAATGCCGAAACGCCGGACTTTCTGCCGTCATGCGGAACGGTCACCGCGTTGCGCGTGCCGGGTGGTCCGCGCGTGCGCTGGGATTCCGCCATGTTTACCGGTGCGAACGTTCCGCCGTACTACGACTCCATGCTCGGCAAGCTCATCGTGTGTGCGCCCACGCGTGACGGCGCCATTCGCAAGATGCGCTCGGCCCTGGGCGAGCTCGTGATTGAGGGCGTGAGCGAAAACAGCGAGCTTCAGCTCGACGTGCTGGCAAACGACGAGTTCTTGTCGGGCATGTATCACACCGATCTGATGGGGCATCTCTATGCTGATGAATAGAAAAGCGAAGACGGTCAACGTCCTCGAGGGACCGATGACCGAGTCGTGCGCCGAGTTTCCCGCGCGCCACGTGTTTATCAAGTGCCCGGAGTGCCGCCGCGTAATCGATGAGGCACGCCTGCACGACAACCTCGAGGTCTGCCCTCGTTGCGGCAAGCACTTTCGCGTGAGCGGTCGCGCGCGCATGCGCATGACGGTCGACGAGGGCACGTTTGAGGAATGGGATGCCAATCTGGCGTCGGAGGATTTCCTCTTGTTTCCCGGCTATGCCGACAAGCTCAAGAGCGTGAGCGAGCGTTCGGGCGAGCGCGATGCCGTCGTGTGCGGCAGGGGCAAAATCTGCGGTTGCGATACCGCGCTCTTCTTTATGGATGCCAACTTTATGATGGGCTCGATGGGCTCCGTGGTGGGCGAGAAGATCTGTCGCACATTTGAGCATGCGACCGAGCTGGGATTGCCAGTTGTCGGCTTTACCGTTTCGGGTGGTGCGCGCATGCAAGAGGGCGTGACATCGCTTATGCAGATGGCCAAGATTACTGCGGCGGTTAGGCGCCACAGCGAGGCGGGCGGCCTGTATATCACGGTGCTCACCGACCCCACGACCGGCGGCGTAACCGCGAGCTTTGCCATGGAGGGCGACATTATCCTGGCCGAGCCCGATGCCCTGACGGCATTTGCCGGCCCGCGCGTGATCGAGCAGAACATGCACAAGCGCCTGCCCAAGGGATTCCAGCGCTCCGAGTTTTTGCTGGAGCACGGCTTTTGCGATGCCGTTGTACCGCGTGGCGAGATTGCGCTCACGGTGGGCGAGCTGCTGGCGCTGCACGAAGGGCACGCGCCCGGCCTGGGGGCACCGCATGAGATCGTGCATACGGGTCGCCGCGGCAAAAAGCTGGGACACTTGTTCAAGCGCTCGACGGCACCAAAAACCGCGCTCGAGATTGTCAAGCAGACCCGCTCGGCAGATCGCGCCACGGCGGGTGAGATGATCTCGCTGGGCCTGGATGGATTTGTGGAGCTGCACGGCGACCGCTACTTTGGCGACGACGCCGCTGTGGTGGCTGGCATTGGCTGGAAAGACGGACGCCCCGTAACGGTCATCGCCATCGAGCGCGGCACCACGACCAAAGAGCGCATGCGTCGCAACTTTGGTATGGCACATCCCGAGGGCTACCGCAAAGCACGTCGCCTTATGCGCCAGGCCGAAAAGTTTGGTCGACCGGTTCTGTGCCTGGTCGATACTTCGGGCGCGTTTTGCGGCATCGGTGCCGAGGAGCGCGGCCAGGGCGAGGCGATTGCCCAGAATCTCATGGAGATGAGCGGCCTTAAGACGCCGATTGTCTCGGTGGTGACAGGCGAGGGCGGCTCTGGTGGCGCGCTGGCGCTATCCGTGGCCGACCGCATCCTGATGCTCTCGAGCTCGGCCTATTCGGTCGTGAGCCCCGAGGCCTGTGCGTCGATCCTGTGGAAGGATACCGAGCGCGCGAATGAGGCCGCCGAGGCGCTTAAGCTCACGGCCCCCGATCTGTTGGCGCTCGGCATCATCGACGGCATCGTTGACGATAGGGGCCTGTCGCATGAGGAGATCGCCGGTGCCGTCATGTCCTCGGCATTTGATGCCTTCGATACGCTTGGGCAGCTCGACGACGCGACCCTCACAAACCTCCGCTACGAAAAGTACCGCGCAATCGGTCGATACCGCACGATGTGACAAAGGGGCAGTCCGCATGTCACATTGGGAAAGGCGTTCCATGTCACAAGTTACTAACACCTCGTTTATAACGACGGTTTCATCAAACGCCATGGCCGTGGTGGAATATCTGTCCAAAAGCATGATGTCGGCGCTGCCCTTTATTGTCTGCGCGGCGTTGTTCCGCACCGTCGCCGTCATTATGGGCGAAGGCATGCTGGGCCTGTGGTCTGCCGATTCCGAAATCTATCGCCTGTTCTACAGTTGGCTCTATAACGCCGGCTACTACTTTTTGCCCATCTATCTTGGTTGGGCGGCCGCCCGCCAGCTCGGTTGCTCGGAGCAGCTGGGCATGATGCTGGGCGGCGTATTGATTGCGCCCGATCTGCTTAAGCTCGTCGATGCCGCATCGACGACGGGGGCATCGATGACTTCCGTGTATGGTCTGCTTCCCGCGCCGGTCAACGATTACACGACGACTGTTATCCCGGTCCTCATCTCGGTGCCCGTGCTATGGCGAGTGGAGTGTTTCTTTTCGCGCGTTATCCCTAAGGCCGTGGCGTTTTCGTTCGTTCCGTTTGCGACCATGCTCGTCATGGTTCCGGTTTCCCTGTGCATTACGGCGCCGGCGGGCAGCTATCTGGGCATGCTGTTGGGCCAGCTTATGTTTATGCTTGGCAATTCCGGTGGCATCGTGTCGCTGCTCACGCTCATGGGGCTTGCCGCGGGCTGGGAGTTCCTAAAGATCGCCGGCGTCAGCAACGTTGTCCTATCGCTTGCCTATGCGCAGTTTATGAGTGTGGGAACGGATTCGTGCATCTTGATCGCCGCGACGATGGCAACGTTCGCCGTTTGGGGCATGCCCTTTGGCGCGTCGCTTCGCGTTGCGGATAAGGACGAGAAGGCGCTCATGCTGGGCTATTCGATCTCGGGTGTTCTTGGCGGCGTAAGCGAGCCGGCGCTGTACGGTTGCGGCTTTAAATATGGCAGGTGCCTGACGTGCATGGCCATTGGCGGCGCCGTCGGAGGCCTTGTTGCGGCCGTGGGCCACGTTACGGCCTATACCATCGGCATGACGAATGTCCTCATGGTCATTGGCTTTGTCACAGGTGGTTTTTCGAACCTGCTGTGGTGCTGCGTTGCCGGCGGCACGGCTTTTGTGGTGTCTGCGGCGCTGAGCTACTGCTTTGGCGTGGTGCCGGCGAAGGGGCAGGCGACGGGGGACGGAGCCGATTCGCCCGAAACCTCGAAGAGCGTGGCCGAGGCAAGCGCATAAAACGATCGACAAAGGGGCAGTCCCGCATGTCATATTCCAAGGCCGCGGCCCGTGTGGGCTGCGGCCTTTTTGTATCTGGGGGACAAAGTGGCTACACTACAATCCGGTCAAGCAATAGATATATAAGTAGTACCGTGGGGGCGGATGCAGATGGTCGAGTGGATTGTTAGGCGCGCACAGGGCGATCGTGCGCGTGTGGGCACGTTAGCGGGCATGGTGTGTATTGTCGCCAATGTGGCGCTTTGTGCTGCAAAGGGTGCCATTGGTGTGGTTTCGGGATCGGTTTCGATTGTGGCAGATGCCATGAACAACCTGTCCGATGCCAGCTCGAATATCGTGAGCGTGCTGGGCTTTAAGCTGGCGAGCAAGCCGGCCGACCCCGAGCATCCTTACGGCCACGGTCGCTACGAGTATCTCTCGGGTCTGGTCGTGGCGGCACTCGTGCTGCTGATTGGCGTTGAGCTGGTGAAGTCCTCGGTCGAGCGCGTCATCCACCCCGAACCTGTCGAGTTCTCGCTTGCCCTGGTGGCAGTTCTAGTACTTTCGATGGTTGTAAAGCTCTGGATGGCGGCCCTCAACCAAAAGCTCGGCGATCGCATTGAGTCCGAGACGCTGCATGCGACCGCGCAGGATTCCAAGAACGATGTTCTTGCCACGGGCGCCGTACTGGCGTGCGCAATTGTTTCGCAGGTGACGGGCATCAACCTTGACGCTTGGGTCGGCCTTGCCGTTGGTGCCTATATTGGCTGGAGCGGTTTTGAACTCATCCAGGATACGGTGAGCCCGCTTTTGGGCCAGACGCCCGATCCTAAGCTGGTCAAGCACATTCGAGACAAGATCATGAGCTACCCCGGCGTTTTGGGCGTTCACGATTTGATGGTTCACGACTACGGCCCGGGCAGGAAGTTCGCAAGCGCTCACGCCGAGATGGCAGCCGAGGCCAGCCCGCTGAAAAGCCATGACACGCTCGACAATATTGAGCAGGCGTTTAGGAACGAAGACGGCATGATTGTCACGCTCCATTACGACCCCATCGTGACCGACGATCCCAAGGTGGCGAGCATGCGTTTACGCATTAACGCCATGGCTCAACAGATCGATAGCCGCCTTTCAATTCACGATCTGCGCTGTGTGCCGGGCCCTACGCACACCAACGTGATCTTTGACTGCGTGCGACCCTCGGATCTGCAGATGAGTGCCGAAGACTTAAAGCACGCGCTGGCACAACGGGTCGAATCGGAATATCCCAAGTCGATTGCCAAAATTACGATCGACGAAGACTACGTAGGACATACCCACGAGTAAGGCTGTGCCGGCAAAGCAGGTTATGCAGAAGGGGAGAGCATGAAGAAACTGTATCTACTCCGCCACGGTCAGACGGAGTTCAACGTCAAAAAGCTGGTCCAGGGTCGCTGTGATTCACCGTTAACCGACCTGGGCCGTAAACAGGCGGGAATGGCAGCCGCATGGCTCAAGAGCCACGACGTTGTCCCCGACAAAGTGGTCTCTTCGCCCTTAGGCCGAGCCATGGACACAGCTCAGCTCGTCGCATGCGAACTCCTCGGCCCGGACGCAGCAGTCGAGCCCTGCGAAGGCATCATCGAGCGCTGCTACGGCACCTTCGAAGAAGGCCCCCACGACGCGCTACCCACCGACGTCTGGGATCCGGGCGAGGATTTGGTCCCCTTCGGAGGAGAAGGAAGCCGCGCGCTGCAAGAACGTATGGTAGGCACCCTCACCAATCTCATGGGCTCCGAGGGCATCGAAACCCTCCTAGCAGTAAGCCACGGCAGCGCCAGCCGCCAATTCATCAAGGCTGCCGCCCCAGCGGACTTTGAGCTCCCAACAAAACTCCCCAACTGCGCCATCATGATCTTCGATTTTGACGAGGAAAAGCCACAAGCAGAAGGCGAGCCAATGCAATGCAAGTTTTCCCTCCAGCAAATAGTGGACCCTCAACAAAGTAATTAGCTGAGCGAGCAAGGTTTAGCAGACATTAACGTGTCGTCTCCCGAGCTTGGCAGAGGGGCGGCGAAATATATTAAGTTTGTCGCGAGTTCCGCACGCAAAGGAAAGCACTTAATGTGCTTTCCGTCTTGCGCAGGACTGTAGAGCAGGAAACTTAATATATTTCGCCGCCCCTCTGCCAAGCCCAGGCGACTCCACGCACTTTACCTGCGTAAACAATGTGAGTGAAATATGAATCTCGATGGATACGCCCGCAGCCGTGTATACTAAACAGCTGTGTGAAACCAGGGGAGTATTCTGGCTGGACAAAATGCCTGCTTAATAGGGTTGTCAGGTAGTCCGGACGCAATACAAGGCTGGGGAGCACGTCGTGTAAGTAGTGGTCCTCTAGGGGCGTACGCTCGGTGGTGTACGCATTGTCCCAAGACCACGCGAGAGTTGGGATCATATCTTGATCAGCATGATTCTCGGCCGCAAGATTGGCATGACCCAGGTTTGGGACGAGGACGACAACGTCGTTCCCGTCACGGTCATCCAGGCTGGCCCCTGCGCTGTCTCGCAGGTTAAAACTCAGGCAACCGACGGCTATGACGCCGTCCAGATCGGTTTCGGCGACATCAAGGCCAAGAACGTGAACAAGCCCATGGCTGGTCACTTCGCCAAGGCCGGCGTCGAGCCTGTCCGCTTCCTTCGTGAGGTCCGCGTCGAGAACGGCGAGGAGCACAAGGTCGGCGAGGTCGTCACCGTCGCTGATTTCGCTGATGTCGAGAAGGTCGACGTCATCGGTACCTCCAAGGGTAAGGGCTTCCAGGGTCGCATCAAGCGCTGGGGTCAGCGCCGCGGTCCTATGACGCATGGTTCTCACTTCCAGCGTCACCCCGGTTCTATCGGTCAGTGCGCCTATCCTGCGCGCGTCCTCAAGGGCGTCAAGATGGCCGGTCACATGGGTAACGAGCGCGTTACCGTCAAGAACCTTTCCGTTGTCCGCATCGATGCCGAGCAGAACCTCATCTTGGTCAAGGGCGCTGTCCCGGGTGCCAAGAATGGTCTCGTCGCCATCCGTATGGCCTAAGGGCCCAGCCCATTTAGCCCAGCGTCATACCAAGGAGAACACTTAAATGGCAAAGTTTGAAGTAAAGAACAGCGAGGGCAAGAAGGTCGCCGAGGCCGAGCTCGCCGCTGAGGTGTACGGCATCGAGCCGAACATCCACGTTATGCACCACATCGTCAAGTGCCAGATGGCCTCTTGGCGTCAGGGCACCCAGTCCGCTAAGGGCCGCTCTGAGGTTTCCGGTGGCGGCAAGAAGCCTTGGCGTCAGAAGGGCACCGGCCGTGCCCGCCAGGGTTCCATCCGTGCTGCCCAGTGGCGTCACGGTGGCGTTGTCTTCGCCCCCAAGCCCCGTTCCTACGCTAAGCGTATGAACAACAAGGAGGTCAAGCTGGCTATGCGCTCCGCGCTGTCCGCCAAGCTGGCCGATGGCGAGCTCGTGCTCGTCGACGACTACGGCTTCGAGAAGCCTTCCACCAAGGCTGCCGTCGCCATGCTCAAGGCTCTCGGCCTTGAGGGCAAGCGTCTGACCATCATCGTTCGCGATGAGGACGTCAACGCCTACCTGTCGTTCCGCAACATTCCCAAGACGTTCATCATCACCGCTGACGAGGCCAACACCTACGATCTCGTCAACAACAACGCTGTGCTGATGCCCGCCGACATCGCCGCTCACTTCGGGGAGGTGCTTGCATAAATGACCGCCCACGAGATCATCATCCGTCCGATCGTGTCCGAGCGTTCCTTCTCCGGCATGGAGCTGAACAAGTACACGTTCGAGGTCGCCAAGGATGCTAACAAGTATCAGATCAAGGACGCTGTCGAGGAGATCTTCGGCGTCAAGGTCGTTCGCGTGAACACCCTGACGGTCAAGCCCAAGACCAAGCGCGTGCGCTATGTCGCCGGCAAGACCCGTTCTTGGAAGAAGGCCATCGTCACGCTGGCCGAGGGCGACACCATCGAGGTCTTTGGCAACCAGGCCTAAGACTCGCTGCTGTTGAGTGAGCTCATGCCTCCCAAAAAGGGGAGGCGGGAGCTCAAGGTTTTGGGCGTATAAAATGGACACGCCCGGAACCGTGTATACGTCCGGTGTCATCGCACCCGAGGCAGAACCTCGAATCCCTGTCTGCGATGGCTAACGGATTCCTATTGAAAGGGATTGTAATGGCTGTAAAGCACCTTAAGCCGACCTCCGCTGGTAGGCGTTGGCAGACGATCTCCGACTTCTCCGAGATCACCTGCACCAAGCCCGAGAAGTCTCTTCTCGAGCCCCTGCCCAAGAAGGCCGGTCGTAACAACAACGGCCGCATCACTACCCGCCACCAGGGCGGCGGCGTGAAGCGTCGTTACCGCGTGATCGACTTCAAGCGCAACAAGGACGGCGTGCCCGCCAAGGTTGCCACGATCGAGTACGATCCGAACCGTTCCGCTCGCATCGCTCTGCTGCACTACGCTGACGGTGAGAAGCGCTACATCCTGGCCCCCAAGGGCCTCGAGGTCGGTCAGACCATCATGTCCGGTTCTGACGCCGACATCAAGCCGGGCAACGCTCTGCCCCTCGCCGACATCCCCGTCGGTACGCTCATCCACGCCGTCGAGTTCCAGCCGGGCAAGGGCGCTGCTATCGCCCGTTCCGCCGGCAACTCCTGCCAGCTGATGGGTAAGGAGGGCAAGTACGCTATCGTCCGTATGCCTTCCTCCGAGATGCGCCGCATCCTCGTTACCTGCCGCGCCACCGTCGGTGAGGTCGGCAACGCCGATCACTCCAACATCGTCATCGGCAAGGCCGGCCGTAAGCGTCACATGAACGTGCGCCCGACCGTCCGTGGTACCGTCATGAACCCTGTCGACCACCCGCACGGCGGTGGCGAGGGCAAGAACCACACCTCTGGTCGTCCCTCTGTTACCCCCTGGGGTAAGCCGACGAAGGGCCTTCGTACGCGCAAGAAGAAGAAGGTCTCGAACCAGCACATCATTCGTCGCCGTAAGAAGTAATTTCGGATACCGAGTTTTAGGAGAAAGCACTTATGAGCAGAAGTCTCAAAAAGGGCCCGTTCGTGGAGACTCGCCTTCTCTCGCGTATCACCGCGATGAACGAGGCTGGCAAGAAGGACGTCGTGAAGACCTGGTCCCGCGCGTCCACCATCTTCCCCGAGATGGTTGGTCACACCATCGCCGTCCACGACGGCCGCAAGCATGTGCCCGTGTATGTTACCGAGTCCATGGTTGGTCACAAGCTCGGCGAGTTCGCGCCGACTCGTACGTTCCGTGGCCACAAGGCCAAATAGGGGGTTAACCGTAAATGGCAACTAAGTCTATTGAAACTGAGGCCACCGAGGTTCGCGCCGTCGCTAAGTACGTGCGTGTTTCCCCCAGCAAGGCCCGCCTGGTGGTCGATCTGATCCGCCGCAAGCCTGTCGCTCAGGCCTTCGACATCCTCCACTTCTGCGACCGCGCCGTCGCCGTGGATGTCGAGAAGGTTCTCCGTTCCGCCGTTGCGAACGCCGAGAACAACAACGGTCTGCGTGCCGACAACCTGGTTGTCGCCGCTGCCTATGTTGACGAGGGTCCGACGCTTAAGCGCATCCGTCCCCGCGCCAAGGGTTCCGCTTCTCGCATTCTGAAGCGTACTTCCCACATCACCGTCGTCGTTGCTCCTCGAAAGGAGGCGTAAAGCTGTATGGGTCAGAAAGTCTACCCCACCGGCTTCCGTCTTGGCATCACCGAGAACTGGCGCTCCCGCTGGTTCGCAGAGAAGGATTACGCTAAGACCCTCGGTAACGATCTCGAGATCCGCAAGTACCTCGAGAAGCGTCTTTCCCGCGCAGCTGTCTCCCGCGTCGAGATTGAGCGCGCTGGCGACAAGGTGAAGGTCATCATCCTCACCGCTCGCCCCGGCGTTGTCATCGGTAAGAAGGGTGCCGAGATCGATACCCTCCGCACCGAGCTCGAGAAGGTCGCTGGCGTCTCCAAGGGCCAGCTCTCCGTCGACGTTGTCGAGATCAAGCGCCCCGAGCTCGACGCCAACCTCGTTGCTCAGTCTATCGCCGAGCAGCTCGAGGGCCGCGTTGCCTTCCGTCGCGCTATGCGCAAGGCTGTCCAGTCCGCCCGCAAGGCCGGCGCTAAGGGCATCCGTATCCAGTGCTCCGGTCGTCTCGGCGGTGCCGAGATGGGCCGTCGTGAGTGGTACCGCGAGGGTCGCGTGCCTCTGCACACCCTCCGTGCCAAGATCGACTACGGCACGGCTGTCGCCAGCACCACCATGGGCGCTTGCGGCGTGAAGGTCTGGATCTACCTGGGCGAGAAGCTCCCGGGCCAGCCTGTTCCCAACCCTGCACTCGAGGGCTCTTCCCGTCCTCGTCGTCGTAACTCCGAGAGGAGGGGTCAGTAGTGCTTGCCCCTAAGCGTATTCTTCACCGCAAGGTGCAGCGTGGCTCCATGAAGGGCCAGGCCAAGGGTAATACCGAGCTGCATTTCGGCGAGTTTGGTATCCAGGCTCTCGAGGCCCATTGGATCACCAACCGTCAGATCGAGGCCGCTCGTATTGCCATGACCCGCTACATGAAGCGTGGCGGTCGTGTCTACATCACGATCTTCCCCGATAAGCCCATCACCAAGAAGCCTGCCGAGACTCGCATGGGTTCTGGTAAGGGTAACCCCGAGGAGTGGGTGGCCGTCGTCAAGCCCGGCCGCATCATGTTCGAGGTCAAGGGCGTGCCCGAGGAGGTCGCTCGCGAGGCTCTGCGTCTTGCACAGCACAAGCTTCCCATCAAGACCAAGATTGTTGCTGCCAAGAACGCTGAGCAGCGCATCGAGAAGGAGATGGCTGAGGAGGCCGCTCTCGAGGCCAAGTGGGCTGCTGAGGACGCCGCCGCCGCCAAGGAGGAGAACTAATGAAGCCCGCAGAGATTCGTGAGCTCTCGGACGCTCAGCTCGTTGAGAAGCTGAAGGAAATGCGCGCCGAGCTCTTTAACCTTCGTTTCCAGATGGCCACCAGCCAGCTGGACAACACCGCTCGCGTCAACACCGTGAAGAAGGACATCGCTCGCGTCCTCACGGAGCAGCGCGCCCGCGAGATCGCAGCGGAGAAGTCCGCTGTCGCCGAGTAGGACCTAAGGAGAGAACATGACTGATTCGCGTAACTCGCGTAAGGTCCGTACGGGTGTCGTTACCTCCGTCTCCGGTGCCAAGACCATTGTTGTCACCATCACCGAGCGCAAGCGTCACCCCAAGTACGGCAAGATGATGACCAGCTCCAAGAAGCTGCACGCTCACGACGAGGAGTGCACGGCTGGCGTGGGCGATACCGTCCGCGTTATGGAGACCCGTCCTATGTCCAAGATGAAGCGTTGGCGCCTCATCGAGGTCGTCGAGCGCGCTAAATAAGCAGTCGCTCTTACGACTTGTACGTTTCCGAAGATGTGCGTATGCCTGGCTTGCATACCACGGGCCGTATAAAGGCTGCGCACCTCTCTTCGGTTCTTAGTTCGGAGGAACATCTACCATGATTCAGATGCAAACCATGCTGAACGTCGCCGACAACTCCGGCGCTCGCAAGATTCGCTGCATCAAGGTGCTTGGCGGTTCCAAGCGTCGTTATGCAGGCATCGGCGATGTGTTCATCGGTGCTGTCCAGGAGGCTACCCCTGGCGCCAACGTCAAGAAGAAGGACGTTGTCCGTTGCGTCGTCGTTCGCACCGTTAAGGAGATCCGCCGCAAGGATGGCTCCTACATTCGCTTTGATGAGAACGCCTGCGTTGTCATCAACAACGATGGTTCGCCCGTCGGCACCCGTATCTTCGGGCCCGTCGCTCGCGAGCTTCGTGACAAGAAGTACATGAAGATCGTCTCGCTCGCTCCCGAGACCCTGTAGTTAGGGGAGATATATGTATATCAAGAAGGGCGATAAGGTCCAGGTTCTCTCTGGTAAGGATCGCGGCAAGCAGGGCGTTGTCCTGCGTGCTCTCCCCGCCGAGAACAAGGTCGTTGTCGAGGGCGTTTCGGTCGTCAAGAAGGCCGTCAAGCCCAACGCTGCCAACCAGCAGGGCGGCATCGTTTCGCAGGAGGCTCCCATCGACGCCTCCAACGTCAATCTCGTCTGCCCCGAGTGCGGTAAGGTTACCCGCGTCGGTCACGAGAAGGACGGCAAGAACAAGCTGCGCGTCTGCAAGAAGTGCGGTCACAAGTTCTAAGCTGCCCGCAACATCAAGTTGCTAGCAAAGGCCCGGATGCCACGGCACCCGGGCCTTTTTCTATCCCCACTCGATGGCTTCGGTTCTGCCGTCCCGTCATTCCGGTTGCATCCAGTTTTCGGTGCCGTCTCGAATCGAGTGCCGCCAGGTGACACCCTGTCGCGTTTCGTCGGCTTCGGGGACAAAAGTCGGGACAACTCCAAAAACTATTTTCGAACTCAGGGCTTTGAGTTTTTGTTTTTGTCCCAAAGGACGCGGCGGGATGCCTTTGGAGGCTCGATAGCGCCGAAAACGCCCGTTTTGAAACTTAAATGCCTTTTCGCGTGCAAGCCGCCAGCTGCAATAGGAAGTGAATCAACGCAGGTGGCTTTCAAGCAGTTTGCAAAACTGCAGGTCGCAGGTCTTCATTGCCAGTAGGAGAAATGAGTAGTCTCAGGTGGCTTGCCCATGAGTTGACGAACGGGATTTGAGATTACGCTGACGTCCGGAAACGCTTCGAGCACGGCGTTACGTTTTTGGGATTTGGGCGTAGCCCCTGCGCCCGCGAGCGCGGGCCTTAAGCCCGCCGAGAGGGTGACGCGTCGAAAACGAAGGGGAAAGGGAGAAGGGGCCGTCCCTATCATTCAGGTTGCGACCGAAGAAGACAAGGAGACCCCCTGAGCCTGAATGATGCCCCACAGACCGCGTCCGACCGAGCTCAAGCCGAGCTTTTCCTGACGTCCGCCTTCGCGGAGATGATGGCTGGATTGGCTATGGATTGGCAACACTTATTTGGACGATTCCGGGAGGGACGGCCCCGCCTCCCTGAACTCGACCGGCGACATGTAGCCCAGCGTCGAGTGGATCCTGAAGTTGTTGTACCAGTGCACGTAATCCAAGAGCTTGGCTCGGAGCTCGCGCGTCCCTCCTCGGTCCTTCGGAGTGGCCGACGATCTCCCCGTTGCAGAGGTCGACGAGCAGGCAGACGTAGTTCCACGACGTCCCGACGCGCACGCAGGCCAAGTCGCTGCATATATGGGTGCACGGCGCCCTGCCGCCGAAGCCGCGCGCGACGACGTTCGACACGTCGGCCTCGTTGACCGCCCCGGGGTGCACCTTGAACCTCTTCCTGCCGTATGCGCCGGCCAGGCCGTTCTCCCTCATGATGCGGCAGACGCGGCGCCGGCTGACGGTAACGCCCGACCTCCCGGGCGACGCCTTGATCTTGCGCGATCCGTTCCGGCCCTTGCTGGCGGCGTGCGCCGCCGCGGCCGCCGTCGCCCCCGACTTTAAGGTCCTCAAGGGCCGCGTCGTCTCCGGCGACCAGTTCGTCTCGCCCGCGGAACAGAAGGAGCGAATCCTCGCGACCTTCGGCGACCTGTGCTGCGAGATGGAGGGCTGCACCATCGCGCAGGCCGCCTATCTCAACGGCGTGCCCCTCGTCGTCGTGCGCGCCATCAGCGACAAGCCCTGCGCCGAGGGCCGGGTCGTCGACTACAACACCTTCGAGAAGAAGGCCGCCTGCGACTGCGCCCGCATCGCCGCGCGCATGGTTAAGCTTTAGGCCCTGCGCGCCGGGGCCCTTCTTTATGTTGGGACCCCGGCGCGCCGGGGCCCTTTCCAAAGTGAAGTGTCGAGCCGAAGTGTTGAGCGTCGGCCCTGAATGTTCAATGGCCGTTGTTTTCTGCCCCTCAAGTGGTGGACTTTTCCTCGGAGCTGTTGATTCCCCCACGCGCCCCCTTCCGTTCTCTGTTCTCCCCTTATACTCCTTGTACGAGGAGGTAAGAAGTCATGGACAAGACCGCACAGG
>DXMB01000025.1:0-28190 GCA_019414425.1 Collinsella sp. | reverse complement strand
ACGGCCACGCCAACGCCACCAAGAAGGTCGCCGAGGTCGAGGCCGAGCTGGGCGACCCCGCCATGGACGAGCTTATTGGCGAAGAGAACCATAAGAACCTGATGGACGACATCGAGCTGCTCGATGGCGCCGGCGACGAGCTCGACTTGGATGCCGTGGCCTGCGGCAAGCTGAGCCCGGCGTTCTTTGGCTCGGCGCTTACCAACTTTGGCGTGGAGCCCTTCCTCAAGGAGTTCCTGCGTCTGGCCCCGACGCCGCGCGCCTATACCGATACGCTCACCAGCGAACCGGTCGATCCCTGCCGCGACGACTTTAGCGGCTTTGTGTTTAAGATCCAGGCCAACATGGACAAGAACCACCGCGACCGCATCGCCTTTGTGCGCATTTGCTCGGGTAAGTTCGAGCGCGGCATGGACGCCTTCCACGTGCAGGGCAACCGCAAGCTTAAACTTGCCACGGGCACGTCGATGATGGCCGATGACCGCGCCATCGTGGACGAGGCGTACGCGGGCGATATCGTGGGCCTGTTCGACCCGGGTATCTTTAGCATCGGCGACACCGTGTGCTCCGGCAAGCGCCACGTGCAGTATCCGCAGATCCCGACGTTTGCCCCCGAGATGTTTGCCCGCATTACGCAGGTCGACACGCTCAAGCGCAAGCAGTTTGTGAAGGGCATGGAGGAGCTTGCCCAGGAGGGCGCCATCCAGATCTTCCGCGAGCTGGGTGCCGGCATGGAGAGCGTCATCGTGGGCGTGGTCGGCGTGCTGCAGTTTGAGGTACTCGAGCGCCGCCTCAAGGCCGAGTACCGTGTTGAGGTTCGTCGCCAGCCGCTGCCCTATACGGACATCCGCTGGATCCAAAACGACCCCGACACCATCGATATCCCGGGCCTTTCGCTCACGCGCGATACCCTGCGCGTCGAGGACATGCGCGGCGGCAAACTGCTGCTGTTCACGAGCCCGTGGAACGTGGACTGGGCTACCGACCACAACCCCGACCTTGTCCTGTCGGAGTTCGGCAACGTAACGTTTTAGCGCACCGGCGCGGTGATCCTGTGGGGCCGCCGCGCCGTTTGCTTGCCTGCCGCCGCGTGAGCGGCTATCATACCCACCGTCGCCTCAAGACCGTGGCGGCCGAGCAGTTCGGGTCCGATATCCTGCTCGTTAAACCTAAAACCAAAGGAGTACATAATGATCAAGAAGGTCATGGAGGACTACAAGGTCCTGTTGCGGAGCATTCCCGCGGCAACGGTTTCGCTGTTTATCGTGAGCGTTATCATGATGAACCTGCTGGCCAACAAAGAGCTCATCAGCCTGCCGTATCTGGCACTCGATTGCGGCTTTGTGGTGAGCTGGGTTTCGTTTTTGTGCCAGGACATGATCTGCAAGCGCTTTGGCGCCAAGGCATCCATCAAAATCTCTATCCTCGCACTGCTGGTCAACCTGGCTGTGAGCCTGTGCTTTTGGGCATGCTCGCTCACGCCCGGCATGTGGGGCGCCTACTACGACACGGGTATGATCGAGGTCAACACCGCCCTTAACGCCACCATCGGCGGCACCTGGTACGTGGTGTTTGGATCTTCGCTCGCCATGCTCGTCTCTGCCGTCGTTAACTCCACGCTCAACCAGTCGCTCGGCCGTATGCTCAAAAAGAATAACTTTGCGAGCTTTGCCTTCCGCTCCTATGTGTCTACAGGCGTTGGCCAGTTTATCGACAACCTGGTCTTTGCCATTGTGGTGAGCCACACGTTCTTTGGTTGGACCTGGGTGCAGGTCCTTATGTGCTCGCTGACCGGCGCTGTTGCCGAGCTGCTGTGCGAGGTCTTCCTGAGCCCTGTGGGCTACAAGGTCGTGCGCGGCTGGGAGCGCGAGAATGTGGGCGCCGAGTATCTCGAGCGCCACGCAACCGCCTAAGGAGCAAGTATGCGGGTTTTGATCACGGGCGCTTCGGGCGGTATCGGAGCCGCGTGCGTGCAATGCTTTTTGGACGAGGGCCACGAGGTCGTGGGCTTTGATTTGCTGCCGGCAGCGATCGAGCACGAGCGCTATCGCCATCTGATCGTCGATGTCCGCGAGCCGGACTCGTTTCCAGGCGAGCTTGAACCCCAGGTGATCGTGAATGTTGCTGGTACGCAGGACTCGGCCGACGATATTGCTGCCAACCTGTGCGGCACCATCAACGTGACCGAGCGCTACGCCTTTGTGGGGGAGGGGCTTGCCGCCAAGCCGGCGCCGGCTATTACATCCGTGGTCAATGTGGGGTCGGCGAGCGGGCATACGGGATCGGAGTTTCCCGCCTATGCTGCCAGCAAGGGCGGCGTTATCGCCTACACCAAGAACCTTGCAAACCGCTTGGCGCCGCAGGCCATCGCCAACAGTGTGGACCCGGGCGGCGTTATCACGCCGCTCAACCGTTGCGTGATGGAAGACGAACACCTGTGGAACCAGATTATGGAGCTCACGCCGCTTAAACGCTGGGCCACCGCCCAAGAGATCGCCGAGTGGATCTACTTTGTGGGCGTGACCAACCGGTTTATGACCGGGCAGAGCCTGCTCATTGACGGTGGCGAGGCAGACCGTACCCAGTTTATTTGGCCCGAATAGGAAACGCGTCCGATGGAAAGCCGTCGGACGCGTTTTTGATGTATCGATTTTTAGCCGAGGCAAGTCCAGTTGACGGGGATCGAGCCGTGCTGTTCGAGTAGACGATTGGATGCCGAGAAGGGGCGCGACCCCATAAAAGCGGGGAGTTCTGCCGTGGCACGGTTGGCCGAAAGCGGCGAGGGGTGTGTGGAGGCCAGGCAGAACTTACCGGCTGCCTTGCCTGCGCCGGTCGCGGCGAGCTTGCCTTCGACCATCTGCTGGGCAAAGCGACCCCATGCCAAAAAGACTACCGGCTGGGGCAGCTGACAGCAGCGTTCGATAATATAGTCGGTGAGCGTGCTCCAGCCCAGCTTGGCGTGCGAATTGGCGGCATGCTTGCGCACGGTGAGCGTGGTGTTAAGGAGCAGGACGCCCTGTTGTGCCCATGGGGTTAGGTCTCCCGTGGCAGGAAAGGGGCAGTCCAGATCGGCTTTGAGTTCCTTATAGATGTTGCGCAGGCTCGGCGGCAACTTGGTTTGCGTCGCGGGAACCGAGAACGATAACCCCATGGCCTGGTTGGGTCCGTGATAGGGATCTTGACCCAAAATGACAACTTTGACATGGTCGGCCGGCGTATAGGCGAGGGCATTGAGGATGTCGTCTTGTGCCGGGTAAATGGTTTGCTCGGCACGTAAAAGGGCGATGCGCTCGAGCAGCTGGTCCGTCGTGTCACGTACCGGCTGCGGCGCATCGCCCAACCAAGTTGCTATGTTGCGGTCGCGAGTTGCGGTGTCCATGGGGCTCCTTTATGGCAGATGCTCTGTTGGCATCTATTGTAAAGGCGCACCGGTTGCCTTTATGCCGCGGCTGTATGAAGAGTGGGGTCTACGAGACGTGCTCGGGCGCTCCTGCCATGCGAGCCTGTCCATGTGCGCGGAGGCGCGGAAGCTCGACGGTTGCTACCATGACGCCGGTGAGGATGAGGGCGGCGCCAAAGAAGGCGATGGGGCTCAGGACCTCGCCGACCAGGAAGAACGAAAAGACGGCGGAGCAGACCGGCTCGAGCGAGAAGGCAAAGCCCGTGGTCTCGGCGGGCACGTGGGGCTGTACGAGCGTCTGGGTGATAAAGCCGTAGGCAGAGCAGATGAGTGCGAGTGCGACGACAACGACGATCTCGCTCGGCGTGCTGGGAAGCGTAAAGCCGCCAAAGGTAAATGCGGCGATGCCCGAGAACAGGCCGCCGAAGCCCAGCTGCCAAACACCCAGGGCCAGCGGATCGACTTCTTCGACAAAGCGCTTGGCTACGATAATGTGGCCGGCATAGATAAAGGCCGAGAGCAGCATGATGATCGCGCCGGGATTCAGGCTGGTAAAGTCGGCGCCCGAGAGCAGCAGCATACCGCAGGTGACGATAGCCGTGCCGATGAGCACCTTGCGCTCGGGGGCGCGGCGCAGCAGGGCGGCGTTGGCAAACGGCACGATCACGACCGTCAGGCTCTGCAAAAAGCCGGCGGTTGAGGCGGAGGTGAGGCTGGAGCCCAAGCACATGCAGGTGAGCTCGGTTGCCATGATGGCGCCGATGATGGCGGCGCGAACCATCAGGTCGCGGTTAATGCGCAGCGCGTGCTTGTGGAAGAGCAGCAGGCAGGCCACAAAGGCGATGATGCAGCGCAGCGCAACGATGCTCGTGGCGTTCATGCTGTCCATGCCGATCTTCATGAGGGGGTACGAAAAGCCCCATGCGACGGGAACGGAAAACGAGAGCGCGATTGCTTTTTTGCGATCCATGGGACTCCTTTTGTTACAGAACGGTTTCGCAAAAAGGATTCTGCTCCCAGATTTAGATGTAGTAAAGCGAATGTATCTTCAGTATGATTAAGTAATACTAATGTAGGCGGAAAAAGCGCTGGCAAAACGTTTTACGGCTACATCGATGTGGAGGCACGATGGCATCGCGGTATCAGATTGTATGTATGGTGGTCGATTGCGGCAGCCTGAAGGGCGCGGCCGACGAGCTGGGCTATACGCAAAGTGCGGTAAGCCAGGCCGTCAAAGCGCTCGAGCGCGAGCTGGGCACCACGATTATCGAGCGCGGCAAGCAGGGCGTGTCGCTTACGCGCGACGGCAAACAGTACCTGCCGTATCTGCGCCAGATTGTAACTGCCGAGGCCGAGCTCGAGGGCAAGCGTCAGGAGTTGCTGGGGCTTTCATCGGCCGACATTCGCATTGCGACGTTTACCAATGTGAGCCGTACCGTGTTGCCGCGCGTGATCCGCGACTTTGGGGCCCTGCATCCGGGCGTACGCTTTACCCTCAAGCAGGGCGATTACACGCGCAACGCCCAGTGGGTGCACGATGGCGTGGTTGACTTTTGCTTTACGGCACGCGGATTTACCACGGGGCTTCAGAAGCGCGTGGTCTATCACGACGAGCTGGTGGCGCTGTTGCCGGCCGCGCATCCGCTGACGGCAAAGGAAAAGGTGACGCTCGCCGACCTGGCGTCCGAACCGTTTGTGCTGCTGGATGAGGGCGAACAGAGTCTGGTGCTCGATGCATTCGCGGCGCACGGGCTGTCGCCGCACGTGACGAGTGAGGTCACCGACGACTACACCATCATGGCGATGGTGGAGGAGGGCCTAGGCGTAAGTATGCTGTATCGCCGTACCGTCGAGGGCATGCGGGCCGATATCCGCGTACGTCCCATCGTGCATGCTCCCTCGCGCGACGTGGTGGCAGCTTGGCGCAGCTGGGACACCATGCCTATCGCCACGAGGCGTTTTATCGACTATATGAGCTCGCATATTGTCAATTAATGACTGGCGTGACGTTGAGTGCGGTGTTTAGCGGGCTGTCGCTTTGGCTTGGGCGGTGTGATAGGTGCGTGCCGGGTGGCAGAGCAATACCGCCACGACCATAAAGAATGCCGTGGTGCCCAGGCTGATGGGGTAGACCATCATGATGTTCGCAAAGGTACGGAAGTGCGGGAACACGCAGAATACCCAATAGAAGCGAATGCCGCAGACGCAGATCATGGTGATGAGGGCGGGCATGAGCGAGATGCCAAAGCCGCGCAGGTAGCCGGACATGTTTTCGTAAAACATGCTAAAGGCGTATGCCGGGAAGATCGAACACACGCGGATGTAGCCGATCGAGACGATGTTGGGGTCGCTGTTAAAGAGCGATAGGATCTCGCGCCCCAGACCGACGATAACGATAATCGTGGTGAGTGCAACGATACCGCCTTCGATCAGGCAGACCTTGAGCGTCTTGGTGCAGCGGTCGATCTGGCGAGCGCCGTGGTTTTGTCCCACAAAGGTGGTGCAAGCCTGGCTAAAGCTGTTGAGCAGGTTGTAGCACACGTACTCCAAGCTCATGGCGGCGCTTGATGCCGCCATGACCTCGGTGCCCAAGCTGTTGATGGCGGACTGGATGATGATGTTGGCGACGGCAAAGACAGCGCTTTGGATGCCGGCGGGCAGGCCGATCTTGACGATGCGCTTGAGGGCGACGGGGTCTAAGCCTAAGTCGCGTGGGGTGACGCGGACGACGGAGTCGGTCTTGAGCAGGTGGACAAAGAGTGTGGCGGCGCTGACGGTGTAGGCGATGGCGGTGGCGATGGCGACGCCAGTGACGCCCCAGTGGAGCACGGGGACAAAGATGAGGTCCAGGCCAATGTTGAGGACGGTGGACACGGCGAGCGCCTGCAGCGGCATGCGGGTGATGCCGACGGAGCGGAAGATCGCGGCCTCAAAGTTGTAGAGCAAGATCGAGGGCATGCTGAGCAAAAAGACGCGCAGGTAGAGCGAGGCGAGCGGCATGGTCTCGGCAGGCACGTTGAGCGCAGCGAGCATGGGCTCGGCAAAGATCTCGCCCAGTGCGATGACGACAAAGCCCACGAGCGCCATTAAAATCGAGGTATGGACGGCGCGTTTGACCATGTTCTGATCGTTGCGGCCGATAGCGTTGGCGATGACCACGTTGGAGCCAAGCGACATGCCAATAAAAAGGTTGAGCATAAGACTGGTAAGCGGAACATTGGAGCCGACCGCCGCCATGGCGAGGGTTCCCTGGTCGCCCGAGAAGTTACCGATGATGACCGTGGCGATGAGGTTCGACAGCTGCTCCAAGATGCTCGTGGCGGCCACGGGGAAGGCGAACAGGGGAATATTGCGCCATAGCGAGCCGGTGGTCATGTCAATGTGCTTAGATGCGGTGCCTGCCATACGCTCTCAATCTCTAATATGCTCTTTCGTGCTTATTTGCGCAGACGATGATACTCCTAATGCAGCCAGCCGGCACTTAGGGACGTTCCTTTTCTGTCGGCAGCTGGGGACACTCCTTGTCTCTTCTATGACTAGGTGGGGAAGGCGTGCGACAATGGTGGGCGTTGTGTTGTTCGCGCTAAGGAGTTGCCATGTTGTTGTGTCCCGTTTGCCATGAGCCGTTGGTGGACGACGAGCGCGGTGCTGCATGTGCGGGTGGACACCGGTTTGACCGTGCGCGCGAGGGCTATCTGTATCTGCTGCGCTCGTCCAAGAGCGGCGACTCCATGGGCGATCCCAAGTCGCAGGCGCGCAGCCGTCGTGACTTTCTGAACCGTGGATACTATGCGCTGTTGCGCGATGCGATGGTCGAGCTGGTGCGCGAGCGGGTGTCTGAACGTGCCGCGTCTACGAACGGCCCCATGACCTTGCTCGATATTTGCTGCGGCGAGGGCTACTACACCAGCGCCATGGGTGCGGTGCCGGGCGTGGACGCTTACGGGTTCGACTTGGGCAAAGAGATGGTGCGCCTGGCCGCCAAGCGCGGCGATGCGACCTATTTTGTGGCCAACATGAAGGATATCCCCGTGGCTGATGGCGCCTTTGATATGGTGACCGAGCTCTTTGCTCCCTTTAACGAGCGTGAGTTTTCTCGCGTGCTGGCGCCCGGGGGCTCGCTCTACACCGTGGTGCCGGGTGCCCGTCATCTGTTTGGGCTCAAGGAGGTGCTCTACGACACGCCATATCTCAACGACGAGAAGCTGCCGAAGACTACCGAGCTCGAGTTGGTCGGAACGCAGCGGGTGTCTGCGAACATTACGCTCCAGACCCAGGCCGACATCGAGGCGGTGTTCCAGATGACGCCGTACTACTACCGCACGCGCCCCGCCGACAAAGAGCGCCTGGCAAACCTGGACACCCTTCAAACCGACATCGACTTCATCATCGCCGAGTACCGCCACTAACCTACCAAAAAGGGACAGGTTTATTTTGGCAGGTTTTATCTGGGCAAATGTAAAGGGCCGACCGCGTTGCTGCGCGATCGGTCCTTGTTGGTTGCTTGGATGTAGGGGGCAGTGGAAGGAGGGAGTCTACAGGCGGTCCTTGTTCTCGGCCTTAATGTCGTGTGCCTGCTGAATAAAGAACAGGTCGTACACCACGATGACAAAGGCGCCAAAGTTGATGGCGTCGCCGCCAAACGCGGGAAGCGTGAGCACGGCCTGCGCAATCGTGGCGATTGCGGCGACGATGCCGAGCTTAAACGCACCATCCACCTGCGAAGGCTTGTTGGCGCCCTTGATGCCCGCAACGCCCGCGGCAAGATCGATGAGGCCCTTGGCGATAATCACGGCCGCGGCGAGCATGGCGTTCGATCCGTAGGTGGACTCGAACTTGCCGGTCGCGATGCCGGCGATTCCAATGACGAGACTGGCGATGCCCAGAACAAAATAAATCAGGGCAAGGATTTTGAGAGTCTTGCGAGTGAAGCTCATGGCTGGTCCTTTCGATACGAGTACGCCAACCTGGCGCACCCTATGTGCTGCACATATGGTGAAGCACATTGTAGTTCAACGCGGCGATGCATGCGCCTGAAAGCGTCTCTTGCCTGCACGGTTCAACCTTTCAAAAAGGAAAGCTGGACGTAAGTCAAATCGATGGCAGCGCATGCGCGGCGCTGCGATGATGAGGCCATGGTAAGAGCTGGACCGAAGGAGGAGCCATGATGTACGGAGTCAAGCAAGTGGATGAGCCGCGGTCGCTGGGAAGGCGCATGAGTGATTCTGTGATCGCTGCCGTGTGCACGGTATTGATGGCTGTGCTTTGCATTGGGATGCTGTGGACCATGTCGCATGTGGGACAATAACGGACGGTTGGGTGCCGACATGAATGGCGCCCATGTATTCGTTTTGTTTGCTAAGGAGTGTCCATGGGCGTCGTCGATCCCTTTTCTGTTGCTCGGGCCGCAGGGCTAGAGCTCGTGCGGACGTTCGAGGGCCTCACGCTCACCGATGGCACGATGGAGCTGCGTGCCGATTTTGCCCGCATGCGCCCACGGCTCAAGCAGGGTCGTCTGCAGCAAGAGCTGTTGGTAAAGGCTGCGCGCACAAAAGGCATCGAACAACCATGGGCGATTGATGCCACAGCAGGCTTTGGCGAGGACTCGCTGCTGCTGGCGGCCGCGGGCTTTACCGTCGATCTGTATGAACAGGATTGCGTGATCGCGGCGCTTCTCAAGGATGCCTTGGATCGCGCGACAGATGATCCGGCGCTTGCGACAGCCGTGGCACGAATGCGCTTACATGCCGGCGAGGACAGCATTGCCGGCCTTCGCCATACGGCCGAGCTGATCGAGCAGGGTGAGCTCGCCGCTCCCGACGTGGTGTATCTGGACCCTATGTTTCCCGAGCGCGCCAAGAGTGCGGCGGTTAAAAAGAAGTTTCAGCTTTTGCATCATCTGGAGCAGCCGTGCGCCGACGAGGAGACGCTGGTCCAGGCAGCGCTTGCGGTGTATCCGCGCAAAGTCGTTATCAAACGGCCGGTGAAGGGGCCGCTGCTTGCCGGCGTTAAGCCGAGCTATCAGCTCGCGGGCAAGGCCGTTCGCTACGACGTTTTGGTGCCGCCGCGCCCGTAGCTTGCGTGCGATGGCCGGCGCTTCGCCAGCGCCGTGCCGATGCGGGGCCTATTTCCAGGGGTGCGACGTCAGATGCCATCCGCCGCAGTATTCGCATTTGTAGCAGGCAAGGCCGCGCCGCCCGCGGTTTTCGCAGTCGGCCATAACTGCCTCGGCCTCGGCGCGCGTGTCGTAACGGTTTTTGCGTTCGCACGACTTGTAGCGCCAGGCTTCATCGCGCTCGGCGTCCAGGGCGTCGCGGCGCTCGTCTTCGCGCGCAAACAGATCGCTCATATCGCCGCCGGTGGCAGCGCCCAAAAACTCGCTCTTTGCCTTTGACCAGGCGGCTCGCTTTTTGCTCCCCATCTGCTTCGCGCCCCTCTTCAAACGCTGGTATCATTGCTCAATCAAAGTGATACCAATAAACGTGAGGTCGCCGCGTGATGATCAGAAAAACCCTCGATACCGACATTCCCGCCGTCATGGCTATCTATGACGCGGCCCGCGCTTTTATGCGCGCGCATGGCAACGCCATGCAGTGGCCCGAGGGCACGCCTTCGGCCGAGCAGCTGGCTGCCGATATTGCCGCTGGTGGCAGTTACGTGTGCGAAGTCGACGGCCGCGTGGTGGCGACGTTTGCCTTTTTACCGGGTCCGGACGAGTGCTATGACGTGATTGAGGGCGGCCAATGGCGTAGCGACACTCCATACGCCGTGCTGCACCGTGTGGCATCCGACGGCACCGTGCACGGCATCGCGGCTGCGATGTTTGTCTTTGCCAAGGAGCGCGCCGACCACCTGCGCATCGACACGCATCAGGACAACCTTCCCATGCAGGGTGCGATCGTTAAGGCGGGGTTCGAGCGCGCCGGCGTCGTGTATGTGTCGGACGGCACACCGCGTGTTGCGTTTGACTGGCTGCGCGAGGCATAAGCGCCCAGGCGCATACCAACACTCCATCTAAATGAAAATGGCCCCGGGTGGGGCCATTTTTTGGCAAAACGCGTTGTTGTGGGGCTCGCGTCGCTGCCGTTCCAGATGAACCCGGGCAGACAAAAAGGGGAGGTGCCGGCTTTCGCAAGGCGCGAACCTACGAAAATCGCTGCGCGGCAACGCGGGGCGATGAGCTCGGTCGGGGGATAGGGCCCGCTTCGCCCGCCGGCCCGTAAATTGTATCATCCAGTGTGGAACGAGAGCGCCCGTTGCCGCGTGCGATGGGCTTGCAATAAGAGGAGAGCCATGTCGAAACAAGCGGTCGTTGGAATCTTGGCGCATGTCGATGCCGGCAAGACCACGCTGGCCGAGGCCATGTTGTTCAACGCAGGTCGTATTCGCAAGCGCGGCCGCGTGGACGATGGCGATTCGCATCTGGACACTAACGCGATCGAGCGCGAGCGCGGCATTACGATCTTCTCGTCGCAGGCCGTGCTCGACCATGGCGATACCCACGTCATGCTCGTTGATGCGCCGGGGCATGTCGATTTTTCTGCCGAGGCGGAGCGCACATTGCGCGCACTCGACTACGCGATTTTGGTTGTGGGCGCCAACGACGGCGTACAAGGGCACACCGAAACCCTGTGGCGCCTGCTTGCGCGCTATGACATCCCGACGTTCATCTATATCAACAAAATCGATTTGGAGAATCCCGGCCGCGAGGTTTTGCTGGCACAACTTGGGCAACGTCTTTCCGAAGGCTGCCTGGATGCCAGCGAACTGCTGGCGGGCGGCGCCGTTCAGGAGGACGCTGCTGCGTTGGACGAGGCGGCACTCGAGGAGTTTCTTGAAGCGGGTGAGCTTTCCGTCGCAACGCTGTCGCGCATGGTTGCCGAGCGCAAGCTCTTTCCCTGCTTTGCCGGCTCGGCGCTCAAGGACCAAGGCGTGGACGAGTTGCTGGATGGCATATGCGCGCTGATGCGTGAACAGGCGTGGCTCCCGGAGTTTGCCGCGCGCGTCTATCGTGTCAGCCGCGGGGATCGTGGCGAGCGCTTGGCTTGGGTTAAAGTGACCGGCGGCACGCTGCGCGCAAAACAGATGATCAGCGGGCATTCCAGTGCCGAGGCGTGGGAACAGAAGGTCGATCAGGTACGCATCTATAACGGCGAGAAGTATGAGCTTGCCCAAGAAGTTGCTGCTGGCGGTATTTGCGCCGTGACGGGTCTTGCGCACGTTCGCCCAGGGGACGCCCTGGGCACGGAGCCCGCGGGCGATGCGCCCGTCATCGCTCCGGTCCTCACCTATACGGTGCTGCCGGGCGAACACGACGTTCATGCGGTGTTTAAAGCGCTGAGTGAGTTGGCGGACGAAGATCCCATGCTCGGCGTAAGCTGGAATACGCATCTTGAGCAGATCCATTTGCAGTTGATGGGCGCCGTGCAACTCGAGGTCGTGCAGCGGGTGTTGGCTGATCGCTTTGGCCTTTCGGTTGCGTTTGAGCCCGGCGGCATTCTCTATAAGGAGACTATTTCGCGGCCGGTCGAGGGCGTGGGCCACTTTGAGCCGCTGCGCCACTATGCCGAGGTGCATCTGCGCCTGGAGCCGTTGCCGGCGGGTTCGGGTGTGCAGTTTGGCACCGTGACCTCGACCGACGAGCTCGATCTTAACTGGCAGCGTTTGGCACTCACCAACGCTATGGAGCGCGACCACCTGGGCGTGCTGACGGGCTCGCCCATCACCGATGTGCGCATTACGCTCACGGGCGGCCGCGCGCATGCCAAACACACCGAGGGCGGCGATTTTCGCCAGGCCACGTACCGCGCGATTCGCCAGGGTTTGATGCAGGCGCGCGAGGCCGGCGCGGCGGTGTTGTTGGAGCCGTGGTATCGCTTTGAGCTCGAGGTGCCGGGGGAGTGCGTGGGCCGGGCGCTCTCGGATGCCACGCGCATGAGTGCCGAGTACGAGCCGCCGACGATGGCGGGAGACCGGGCGAAGCTTGTGGGTCGCGTTCCGGCATCCGAGGTGCAGGATTACGCGCTGGAGGTGGCTGCCTACACGAGTGGTCGTGGGCATCTGTACCTGGAGTTCGCCGGCTATGCGCCTTGCCATGATGCCGAGTGCGTAATCGAGACGGCCGCCTATGAGCCCGAGGCCGATCTGCCCAACACGCCCGACTCGGTCTTTTGCGCCCACGGCGCCGGCTACACGGTCAAATGGTACGACGCACCCGCTGCGGCGCACGTAAAGGTCGATCCCGCCACCTTCCGCCCCTGGCGAGCAGCAGACGCCGAGTTTTTCGGCCACATGTGACAAAGGGGCAGTTCCTTTGTCACATGCTATTGGTATAACTCGGTATAAGTTGGTATAACTGTTACCAGGGTTTGCCAATCCGAGGAGGCCGATATGAATCCAAATCCCTTTAAGCCCACAGCTGGTAAGCGGCCTCCGATACTCATCGGTCGCGAGTCGGTCATCGAAGATTTTGAGGAAGGGCTCGACAACGGCGCCGGAGCGCCGGGCAGGCTCATGCTCATTACGGGAAACCGCGGCTATGGCAAAACGGTTCTCCTGCGGGAGCTGCAACGTCTAGCCAGCGAGCGCGGATGGGCGGTTGTCTCCGATTCCGCTTCGCTTGGTTTGTGCGACCGCTTGGTCGACGCGCTTCGCTCGAATAAACCCGTTGTGACGTCAATTGAGTTTGGGCCGTCGTTTGGCCGGATGTCGGTCGAGGCGGCGCGGGCAAAAGGCGAGACATTGCGAGGGCTGGTCAACGAGCGTCTCAAGAAGCTCGGTCCGGGCAAGGGCGTCTTGTTTGCGATTGACGAGGCACAATCGGCGTCTATCGAGGAACTGGCGGCTCTTGCCGTCCTCTATCAGCAGGTGCTCGGAGACCAGGATGCCACGGGCTTGCCCGATAGCGACCAGCGCGGTCTTGCGCTGGCGTTCGCCGGCTTGCCCAGTATGGTTGACGATCTGCTCGAAGAGCCGAGCGTGACGTTTTTGCGGCGTGCCCAGCAGCGTACGTTGGGGGCAATATCTTTGCCCAAAGTGCGCGATTCGTATATCCAGACGGTCAAAGACGCTGGTCTTTACGTTGACGCGGAGACGGCGGACCTTGCGGCGCGCAAGAGCATGGGGCATCCCTATATGGTTCAGCTGGTGGGCTATTACATGTGGCGGTCTGCTGTCCGGCGTGGCTCGCAGGTCATCGAAAGGCGCGATGTCGAGAATGGCCATGCGGATGCCGTCTCCGAGTTCTACGAAGCGGTTGACGCACCTCTGTATTACGGTCTGCGCAGCCCTCAGCGCCTCTTTATCGAGGCTATGGCGGTTGACGAGGACAAGCCGACGCGCACGGCGGATATCATTGAACGCTGTGACCGTACCCAGAGCTGGGCGAGTAAATATCGTGCAAGTCTGATTCGCGAGCGCGTCGTCGAGGCTGCCGGATACGGCCTTGTCCGGTTTACCGTGCCCATGCTGGGCGAGTACATTCGCGATCGCATTTTATGGCATGAGTAGGGTGATAAAGGTGACGGAACAGAAGATGAGCCCGCAGGCTATCGAGGTGCGTGGTGCGCGCGTCCATAACCTTAAGGACATCGATATCGATATTCCGCTGGGAAAGCTCGTGGGTATTGCCGGCGTGTCGGGCTCGGGCAAGAGCTCGCTGGCGCTGGGGGTTCTTTATGCCGAGGGCTCGCGTCGCTACTTGGAAGCACTCAGCACCTATACTCGACGTCGTCTGACACAGGCCGAGCACGCCCAGGTGGATGAGGTATTGCACGTGCCGGCGGCGCTCGCGCTGCACCAGCGTCCGAGCGTGCCGGGCGTGCGCTCGACCTTTGGTACCATGACCGAGCTCAACAATAGTCTGCGTCTGCTCTTTAGCCGTTGCGCCCATCACGTGTGCCCACATTGCGGGGCGCGCGTGGAGCCGAGCCTTAACGTGGCTGCAGGCCTGTCGCTCACGTGTCCGACATGTGGCCGCGAGTTCTACGCGCCGAGTGCCGAGGATTTGGCTTTCAATAGCGGCGGTGCATGTCCCACCTGTGGCGGTACCGGCGTCATGCGCGAGGTGGACGAGGCGAGCCTGGTGCCCGACGAGTCCAAGACTATCAACGAGGGCGCGGTGCTTCCTTGGGGCACACTCATGTGGGATCTGATGAAGCAGGTGGCTGGCGAGATGGGCGTGCGCACCGACGTGCCGTTTAACCAGCTCACGCCTCAAGAGCGCGACATCGTGTTCCACGGTCCGGCGGTTAAAAAGCACATTCTCTACGTTCCCAAAAACGGCGAGGGCGCCACGCCGCTCGATTTTACCTATTACAACGCTGTCTATACCGTCGAGAATGCGCTCGCCAAGGTTAAGGACGACAAGGGCCTCAAGCGCGTGGCGCGCTTTTTGCGCGAGGGGCCATGCCGTGACTGTGGCGGCACGCGTCTCTCCGAGGCCGCACGCCATCCCCAGGTGCGCGGTATCAATCTGGCGCAGGCCGCGGCTATGACGCTGGGTGAGGCGATTGAGTGGGTGCGCGGGGTGCCCGCATCCTTGCCGGCCGAGATGCAGCCCATGGCGACGGATATCTGCGATTCGTTTTTGAGCACGGCCCGTCGACTGGTCGATCTGGGCCTCGATTACCTTTCGCTCGACCGCGCCGGTGCCACGCTCTCCACGGGCGAGCGTCAGCGCGTGCAGCTCGCCCGCGTGGTGCGTAACCGATCGACGGGCGTGCTCTATGTGCTGGACGAGCCCTCGATTGGCTTGCATCCTGCCAATGTCGACGGCCTGGTAGGCGTGATGCGCGATTTGGTGGATGACGGCAACACCGTGGTCGTTGTCGACCACGACACGCGCGTACTGGCGGAAGCCGACTATCTGGTCGAGATGGGCCCCGTTGCCGGAGCAGGCGGCGGCAATGTGATCGCCGCGGGCGCGGTAGGCGAGGTCGAAGAATCGCAGGGCAGCCGCATCGCCCCATTTTTGCGCTCGGAGCCTGAGCGCTTGCGTCCGCAGGTGCCTGACGACGAAATGTTTGACCGGGGCCATATCCGCATGGCGACCGATGCCATCCATACCGTCAAACCGCTCGAAGTCGATATCCCGCGCGGTCGCCTTGTCGCGGTGACGGGCGTTTCGGGTTCGGGTAAGACGACGTTGGTGCTCGAGACACTCATCCCGGCACTTAAGGCGCAGGCAGCCGGCGAGCGCCTGCCAAAACACGTGCGTTGGGTCGATGCCGAGGGCATTGCACGTGCCAACCTGATAGACGCCACGCCCATCGGTGCCAACGTGCGTTCGACGGTAGCGACTTATGCCGACATCCATGATGAACTGCGTCGCGCCTTCGCCCGCACGCCCGAGGCCAAGGCAGCCGGCTACAAGGCAGGCGCATTTAGCTACAACACTGGCGCTTTGCGCTGCCCTACGTGCGATGGCACGGGTTCGATATCGCTCGACGTGCAGTTTTTGCCCGACGTCGAGATCGTCTGCCCGGCATGTCGCGGCTCACGTTATGCAGATGCGGCTTCGCATATCCATCGCGAGGGCAAGGACGGGAGCTTGCTGACGTTGCCGCAGCTTATGGACATGAGTGTGGACGAGGCCCTCGACGCCACGGTGGGACTCAAGAAGGTTCAGGCGCGCTTGCAGACCTTGCACGACCTGGGCTTGGGTTATCTCACACTTGGCGAGCCCACACCGGCGCTTTCGGGCGGCGAGGCGCAGCGTCTTAAGCTCGCGAGCGAGATGGGCCGCGTGCAGGATGATGCCGTGTTTGTGTTCGACGAGCCCACGATCGGCCTGCACCCGCTCGATGTTCAGGTGCTGCTGAGCGTGTTCGACGGTCTCGTTGCCAAGGGCGCCACGGTTATCGTGATCGAACACGACCTCGATCTTATCCGTAATGCCGATTACGTGATCGACATGGGCCCGGGCGGCGGCGACGCAGGCGGACAAATCGTCTGTGTCGGCACGCCGGGCGACATCGCTGCCTGCTCCGCAAGCATCACCGGCCGCTACCTCTAACCGAATGTGACAAAGGGACTGTCCCTTTGTCACATTCCCGTTAAAGCCAGCATCTGTCGGCATGGCGCTTGAACAGTTTTCGCGTGAGGGTCAAAATGGCCTCAACCCATTCGCGAAATTTGCACGCCCTATAGTGAGTGGGCTCTCGCTTGAGCTGATGCTGCCAAGAGGCAGCCGATAGGGGCAATTATGGACAATCGAATCTTTGGGTATGCGCGTGTCTCTTCCGCAGACCAGAACCTGGGCCGCCAATTAGACGCGCTGGCAAGGTTTCCCGTGCAACGGAGCCAGATTTATGCTGACAAGGCAAGCGGTAAGGACTTTAAGCGTCCCCAGTACCAGCGTCTTCTTCGCAGGCTGCGCGAAGGCGACGTTCTCGTGATCAAAAGTATCGATCGTTTGGGCCGCAATTATCGTGAAGTCCTCGATGAGTGGCGACGCATCACGGTGGATAGGAATGCTGCCATCGTGGTGCTTGATATGCCATTGCTCGATACGCGCGAGCAGCCTGATGGCATTACGGGAACGTTCATGGCGGATCTGGTTCTTCAAATCTTGAGCTATGTGGCGCAGCTAGAGCGCGAAAACATCAAGCAACGCCAGGCGGAGGGCATCGCGTCGGCGCGTTTGCGTGGCGTGAAATTTGGAAGGCCGGCATTCGAACGCCCAGATAGCTATCGCGATGTCATCAAATTATTCGAAGGGGGAGAGGTTACGAGGCGAGAGGCTGCTGCGCTTTTGAACGTCAGCGTCTCGACGTTCGATCGTTGGAGACGGGCGGACGCGACCAGTTTTGACCGTTTGTCGTCTGCTCGTCCTCTTTAGCTAGACATTTTGACGAGGGGAGTTAATTACACAGAGCCCACTCCTTCCCTCGATGTTTATCCAGTTCACGCCCTTGAACCAAATAGTGCCACCGCGTTGCCAATTCGTCTACTTTTTGACGAGGGCTATATATCGTGTTTTGTTTTGTATTTAAAGGAGGACGAAATGAAAAGGCGTTATGGAATGGCTCTGGTGACCGCGCTATTTGCGATGGTGTTTTGTGGGGCGCTTCTGCTGAGCGGCTGTTCGCAGTCTGAGAAGAAAAATGATGAACCTGATTATGCCGATGACCGTGCAATGGCTGTGATTGCTCAAGGTTATCAAAAGCGGTCGGATTATATCGAATCGCTTGGAGAAGATGCTGATCTAAGCTCGAATAAAGTGCGAAAAGAGATAATTAAAACCGAGATCGATAACGACAAAGAACTCAAAAAGGCGCCTTTTAAAGACGCTAAGATGCAGGAAGATGTCATCGCCTATCTCAACCTGCTTGACAATCAGCTTGATGTTACCAAGAAGTATGCGGAATCTGATCCTAAGTACTACGAGGAATGGGAAAAGGCCTACGACGCACGATCCGCACAGCTTAAGAAACTGGTCGATCGATATGACTTAACAGTCGATGACGAGTATCAAGATGAGTTTGACGAGCTAATTAAGAACGGTAGGACCGTAGAGGAGAAGACGCATAACGATGAGGTTATCAACGGTTTGCTCTCATCGGCGAATTTTGAGAAAAGTGATGATGGCTACGGTCTCTATACGTACACCGCAATCGTCGAAAATACCTCTGACATATCGTTCGAAAACGTTTATCTAAACGTTGCCCTTTACGATGCCGATGGTGTGAGGGCGGAAGAATGCTACGCAGATACATCTGCCTGGGCGCCTGGCGAGAAGGTGAAGTTTGAGGTAATGAGCGAGGTTGACGCCTCGAGGCTTGCGCCGACGGTGTCGGGTTACAGCGTCAAGGAATAGTTCGCGGGAATTGAAAAGAAAGCGCGGCCGTTTTCTTTGAACGGTCGCGCTTTGCATTGAGCCGTTGACGGAATGATTCGTGCCATCATGCTCGCGCTGGAAGATGATGGGAACGTCGGGGCAATAAAGGAAAGGTGAAACAGGATGGCAAAAACAAAATTTCTTACAACGATACCGCAAAAGGTTGCCTTTGGCGGGTTAGTCGTTGTTACGGTTCTAGCGGTTGCCTGGGGTATCTGGATGTCATTGACGCGTAATCCTACAACGATCAGCGATGATTCGATTCGCGAGGAGATCACGCCAGTCGTTAAGCTCGTGACGTACGAGTACAACTTCACCCAGCTGCTTTCAATTGATGAGGCGGGCAATCCGCTTGGGTGGGAAAACCCCTTTACGTCTAAGCGATATGTCGCAACGATTGACGGCAAAGCTGACATCGGGATCGATGCCGATAAGATGAAGGTTACAATCGTACGGGCTAATATGGCCGATAAGAATTCAGAGGTCAAGAGCGTAAAGGTTATACTGCCTCACTCGGAGATCACCTCGTTCTCGACAGACCCCAATACGCTTAAGAAATATGTTGAGGACAATGGCTTTCTTAACTGGAATCAAGTAAGCACGGATGATCTAAACACGTTATTGAAACAGGCAAAGAAAGAGCAGACCAAGAAGGTCAAGGAAAGCAATATGCTCCAAGAATCTGATGATAGAGCCTGCGCCCTTATCGAAAAACAGGTCAAAGCCTTATGCGGCGATGACGTCAATGTTGACGTTGCGTTTGAGTAGGGGTGAATAGCATGTTGGATAAACGGCAACAGATCGCTGGGGCCGGCTCGCTTCTGATCGGGCACTACACCACCTTTCTCGACACTACCTTCAACTCGGCATTTGGCGATGAATATACGGTTGATTTCGACTATCGGAAATAGGAGGTCACAATGGAGGATAAAGACGATCTGGCTGTTGTCGAAAGGGAGGAGCCGCCGCGACATAAGCAGAGTTTTGATATCCGTAAGGCCGCTGCCGGGTTGGTTGATGGCGCCGGAAGCGCGATGGCGGGCGCGGTTGCAACCGTACAGAAAGTTGCCGATGGTGCAATGCGTGCTGCAACTCCGCTGGTCGATGACGCCTTGGCAGCTATTGCTGATGCGGCCGATGGTGCGGCAGGTACTGCTGCGGATATCGGTGACGCGGTCAACGATTGGGCATACCAGCAGCAGCTTAATAGATACAGGCCGGTAACCAAGGAGACCTATCAGAGTCCTTCATTCCATTTGCCGAACATGATTCGAATTGTTGACGGAAATGAGCGCCGGGGCATCGACGCCTGTAGAGATGCTATTGGTTGGCTGGATACTGTTAAGGGCACGCAGATTTTCAATCTGTACCGCGAGGCAATCGGGGATAGCGAATTGTCTTTCTATCCTAAACCATCTCTTTACTCCACATATTACATAGATGCTTTTGATCGGTCTCGCTTTGTTGACCTTGACTCTTATTTTGCAACCATGCAACAAGACAAGATGGCCGAGTTGAGACGGATTGCGTTCATGCTTGGCGCGAAGCGCTGCAAGCTGGAGGTGACGGAGTACGAGGAAACTCGGCGAGGCCGCCAGGTTAAGGGAAATGCCAAGGCGGGAAAGAAGGGCTCGGTTCGAATCGACGGTTCCTTGAGCGATTCAACGAGAAGCGAGAAGAAAATTCTGTTTACACAGGAATTTGAGGGCGACATGGTTCCACAGCGCCCTGAGCTCCATTGGTATGCCCATGACTCAGATGTTCTCTTGTTAATTGAGACGAGATGTGGTGGAGAGGATAAAAACAAGGCGAAGAGCTATCGGGTCGAATTGAAAAGTGAAACGGCCATGACCATGTCTGTATCACTTGCTATGGCTATCGACGAGGCATGCAGCAAACTGAACATAAGGGCGAATTCGAGCCTGACAAGCCAAGCTAAGCGAGAACTCCGGCAATCGTTTGTATTTGAAGTTGAATTCTGATGTGTGGGGACCATTTGCTGCGGGGTTCCTGTCCTTTACGGGGTAGAAGCATAGAAACCCATACGGTGCAACTCAGTAAAAGTTAGTAATATACTGGCATCTTTTCTAGTTAAAAGCGTTTAAAACCGGTTAATTCCATTTAAATCAGTAGGTGCAATATGTGACAAAGGGACAGTCCCTTTGTCACATGCCGGGGAAGCCTGTCTGGCGGAGGGCCTCGTAGAGGACGATGGCGGCGCTGTTGGAGAGGTTGAGGGCGCTGATGCGGTAGTCGTCCGGGTCTACAAAGTTGCCGCAGATATCCTGCTGAAGGATGGCCTCGTGGCCGCTCTCGCTATGCCCGAGCGCCTCCTCGTGGGCTTCCCAGGCCTCGGCGTTATCGAGCGAGTCGCAGTCGCGCAGCATGGGGATGCGCTCGCAGCGCGCAGGCTCTGCGGCGAGCAGCTCTTCGGGAATCCCCGAGCTCTCGCTGCCAAAGACCAGATAGTCACCGTCGCGGTAGGTGCTTTGCGCATAGGTGCGGCGCGCCTTTTTGGTCAGCAGATGCAGGCGTTCATCGGCGGGGGAGAGGCCGTTGCACGTAAGGAAATCCTCCCAGCCGGCATAGGTCGTCACGTCCAAGTTTTGCCAGTAGCCCAGGCCGGCGCGACGCACCGTCTTGTCGTCGAGCGAAAAGCCCAGCGGCTCCACCAGGTGCAGGCGGGTACCGGTGACCACGCAGGTACGGCCGATATTGCCCGTATTGGCCGGAATCTCGGGCGCATACAGCACGATATTGAACATGAATCTCCTTGGCTCAGAACGAAAAACCACCACGAAGGGGACAGGCACCTTCGTGGTGGTTTGGCGGTTACGTGGCAGAAAATGCTCGCTTCGATAGCCTAGGCGCGGTGCCAGTCGGTCAGACAGGCATCGAGGGAGGCGATGAGCGCGTCCTTGTCCATGTGACGGCCGATGATGCACAGGCTCGTCATGCGGTCGCCCGTCTCGTCGTCCCAAATCTGCATGATCTCGGGGTTCTCGTCGATGATCTTCTGCTTCTCGCCCTCGGGCGCCGAATCGACAAACAGACCGTTCTCCATCAGGCGCATCTGGTGGCCGGCCTGCTCGAACATGTAGCACATGTCCGGATCGCCGGTCTGCCACAGCGGACCCTTGACGCGGATGACCTCGTCGGGCCACTCTTGCTCAACAAAATCGGTGAACTTCTGCAGGTCAAACGGCTTGCGGCGCGAGTACACAAAGGTCTCGATGTCGTACTCGAGCACCTCGGGGTCGTCGTGCTCCTCGGGATGCTCCATGGCCTCGATCCAGGCGGCGGAGTTGTAGGCGCGCATAAAGTCGAAGCGGCCGGTGTCGAGCAGCTCCTCCATGGGGACCTCGCCGTTTTGAGCCTCGACAATCACGGCGTCCTTCTGCAGGCTGCGCACGATGGCCTTAAGCTCTGCGATCTGCTCGGGGGTGACGGTGTCAGTCTTATTAAGAATCAGCGTGGAGCAAAACTCGATCTGCTGGATGAGCAGGCTCTCGATGTCGTCCTCGTCGATATCCTCGGCTAGCAGGTCGCGACCGCCGTTGAACTCGTCGTACATGCGGGCGCAGTCGACCACGGCCACGATGTTGTCGAGCGCAAGCTTGGGCTCGCCGCCCACCTTGGCCTCGTCGCAGAAGCTCGAGATGGTGTAGGCGATGGGGATAGGCTCGCAAATGCCCGAGGCCTCGATGATGATGTAGTCGAACTTGCCCGAATCGGCGATGCCCTGCAGCTGGTTGGCCAGATCGTCCGAAAGCGTGCAGCAGATGCAGCCGTTGGTGAGCGGGATGAGGTCGTCGGTCTCGGAAAGGCCGCCGTCGGCGATGAGGCTGGCGTCGACGTTGATCTCGCCGATATCGTTGACGATCACGGCGGCGCGGATGCCGCCGTCGTTAGCGAGGATGTGGTTGAGCAGCGTGGTCTTGCCGGCACCGAGGTATCCGGTAAGCATGATGATCTTCACGGGTCTGTTGGGCATGTGCCCTCCTTTGTTAGACATGGCTTACAGTTGAATCTTATGCCAAACGCCTGCTCTTATACCCACGCGCCGGCAAATAACACAGGCTACTCCCAGGCTCCCCATACATCGGGGCAATAACCGACGGTGGCCTTTTTGCCGTTGCGCACGATGGGCTCGGCTAGAACCTGCTGGTTCTCGAGCAACTTGTCGAAGCGCTGGCTAGGGGTGAGGTGCTGGATGAGCGCGAGCGTCTCCTCGTCCTTGGCCTTGGGGTTGAGCAGCTTGTCGATGCCGCCGACCGCCTGCATCACGCTCGTGAGCTCGCCTTTGCTCATCTCCTTTTCCTTAAGGTCGATAAACTGCACCTTGATGCGGCGCTCCTTAAAATAGCGCTGGGCCTTCTTGGTATCGAAGGACTTCTTGGTGCCAAAAATCTGGATATTCATGTTCCGCCGTTCTAACGAATGAAGTTGGTGCGCTCGCGATCGGCTTCGGGGACTTCGATGCCGGCAGCCTGTCCTGCCTCGATACAATGCAGGAGCCAAGCCATGTTCTTGCCGATGTTGCGCATGGTGGCCAGGCCCTCGGCGTCCTGGGCGGCCTCGCCCGGCATGGCACCAAAGACGTTGTTCCAGTATGTGGAGGCCACCACGGGCATCTGGTTGATAGTGAAGTATTTGTTGAGTACATCGAAGGTGGTCGACGTGCCGCCGCGACGGGCGACGGCGACCGCGGCACCCGGCTTGTGCACAAAGGCCTTGCTGCCAGCATAGAATGCGCGGTCGAGAGCCGAGAGGATGCGTCCGCTGGGATGCGCATAGTAGACGGGGGAGCCAAAGACAAAACCGTCTGCCTGCTCGGCGGCAGCGATGAGCTCGTTCACCACGCCGGCGCCAAGGTGCAGCGACCGCCAAGCTTGCCGCACTGACCGCAGCCGATGCAGTCGCGGATGGGCTTGGCGCCCAGTTGGAATACCTCGCTGTCGATGCCCTCGGCTTTAAGTTGCTCGGCGACTTCGGCGAGCGCGCGAGCGGTGTTACCGTTTGCCTTGGGGCTGCCATTGACCAAAAGAACCTTCATCACAAACTCCCTCTGCTGTCGGTGACTTCTGCGGAGGATTATCGCACGAGAGGGCAGATGGCGCGGGGCGCGATGCGAAACGGCTTGTGTTTCACATCGCGCCCTACGTCGCTAGTCCAGCTTGGTGCCCGGTACTTGTGGTGCCTCTTCAAGTAGCGCTTTGAGCTCGTTCAAAATGGAAACGGGCTGTCGGTCGACGGCGTCCAGATGAAGTGTGGCCACACGAATGGGCGGCTGATATTCAAATGAGCCAAAGAGTACGGGCGACCCCAAGAACCGCTCGATTTCTTCTGCGATCGCGTCGGTCTCTTCGGGATCAAGGTCATCGAAAAGCGCCACGAACATCGGTCCGGTCGAGCGGAACAGACGGCCCTTGCCGCGCGAACAGTCCATGAGGCAGGCGGCACTTTCTGCCAAAACGCGGTCGCCCGCATCAAAGCCAAAGCGGGCATTGACCTTGGCGATGTCGTCGATTTTGATGGCGACCAGGCCTGCCTTGCGCGCCACGCGACGCATTTCGCCAATGGCGTTGACCAGGGCGTGGATATCGCCCAGGCCGGTCACGGAATCGGTCGTATCCGCCAAGCTTCGGTTGATGATAATGCCCACATACATGTTGGGCTCGGTTTCGGTGCTATCCAAGCGGTAGCCCGTACACTCGCACAGCGCATATTTACCAGCGGTATTCATGACGCGATACTGCATGTAATGGAAGTGCCACGCGCCGTTTACCACCATATCGAGCTCGCTGCGCACGTTGTCGCGGTCCTCGGGGTGAACGCGGGCGAGCCACATATCGAGCGAGTTATAGGGATGCTGGGAGGGCAGGTCAAAATCGCGCACGGCATTAATCGACCATTGCGATTCGCCGGTATCGAGGTTAAGGATAAACGGATAGCGCGTCTCGGAGCTCATGGAGATCGCTTGGAACACCCGGTCGTTGCAGGGAGGCTGATCGGCGATTGGGCGCATGGATGCGTCGTTTTCCTTCGGCTGCTGCACACGGTGCATGAGCTTGTAGCGATACATTTTGCGGTCGGCGTCCATGGTCATCTGGCGACGCGTATCGCCAGCGAGTGGGTCGACGCGCGAGCAGCCAAAGCTAAAGCTAGCGATCATGGGCGCTTTGCCGCCCGATGTTGCCTCGATAAGGTTGGTGCGCGTCCGCTCCAGGCGCTGCTCGAGTTCGGCTTCATCTGTCGTGGGGGATACGAGTACAAATTCGTCTCCACCGATACGGAACAGCAGGTCATTGGGTTCCATTGTCTCGGTGAGTGCACGGCAGATGCTCAGGATGTAGCGATTGCCCTCGGTGTGGCCAAACGTATCGTTGCAATGCTTAAGGCGATCGATATCGATATAGGCGCAGGTGAAGGGGGTGCCTTTGTGCCAAAGCAGCTCGGCATAACGGTGGAGTCCAGCACGGTTGCCAAGATTGGTGAGCGAATCGATATAGGCGCCGCGCTCAAGCAGCTCGCGTTCTTGCTGCAGGATGGCAAATGTCTTCTGTAGCTGCTCGCCGATGGCGCACAGCTCCGTGGGCAGCGCGGCAACATCGAGCTCGGCGGTCGAGACCCCGTTCGCAAGTCGCTGAAGATAAGCAATGATCGATTGCTCGCCCAGGCGATACGACTCGTTCATGATGGATAACCTCCTTGGGCACAACAGTGGTTTGCATCATATCCCCAATTCGGTTTGGATTGGGGGCATAAGTTAGCCAATGGGGACAAGCGCCCCTTCGGCGGTATCGTTTTGCGCGCGAGCGTATCAGTTTTTGTTACCGCCATCGAGCAATGCCTCAAAATCCTTTGCCTGCATGGGGCGGTAGTAGAGGAAGCCCTGAGCGTAGTGGGCACCCATTTGGAGCAGCATGTTCGCCTGCTCGTTTGTCTCGACGCCTTCGATTACAACGGGCAGATGGAGCGATTGCGCCATCTCGAGCGTTGATGAAACGATTTGCGCGCTACGGCTTTGATCGCGGTCGGTGGGCACAAACGTGCGATCAAGCTTGATGACGTCGACGTTGACGTTCTTGAGCATCGCGAGCGTAGACTGGCCGGTGCCAAAATCGTCCATGTAGGTCGAGAAACCGCGAGTGTGTAGGTCGGCCGTCAGCTTATCCACGGCCTCGGACTCTCCCGTATAAGCCGTCTCGGTGATCTCAATGCGCATGAGCTCGGGCGGTAGGTTGTATTGGGCGGCAAGCGCCCCCATATGCTCGGCGACGTCGCAGGCAAGGATATCCACGCGCGACACATTGAGCGAGATCGGAACTACGCGCAGCCCTCGATCGATGCACTCACGCAGCCACGAGGCGACGCCCTGCCAAACATATTTGTCGAGCGTCACCACAAAACCGCTTTCCTCGAGAGCGGGGATAAAGGTGGTAGGTGAAATGAGGGAGCCATCCTTGTCAATCCAGCGTGTGAGCGCCTCGGCGCCAACGATCTCGCCGGTTTCCATGTCGACCTGGGGCTGCAAGTAGTAGGTAATGCGGCCGTTTGAGAGCGCATACTGGAATTCGGTCAGCGTGCGGTGGAACGCGATTTCGTGTTCGTATTCCTCGGGGCGGAAAATGGCAATGCGCTCCTTAAAGTCGTTTTTTGCGCGCCGATTGGTAAACATGGCCTTGGCCTGCGCATCGATGGTGATTTCCTCGTTGGAGTCGATGGGGTAGACGCCCATGGACGGCCAGAAGCCCACGCCGTCATCATGCTTGGCCACGGCCTGGCGAATGCGGCTATAGATCTGATGGACGGTGTCGTGTTCAAAGGGGATGAGTACGCAAAAATCGTCTTGGCCCCAGTACCCTGCGACGCCCATGGCGGCATTCTCGATGTCCTTGAGAACCGTGCCCACATCGGCGAGTACGCGGTCGCCCTCGGCCTGTCCGTGCCATTCGTTGAACAGTCGCATGTGCCCCATATCGACGGTGGCGATACACCAGGCGCCGTTGCGCCTTGTCTCGAGAAATTCGTTGGCGCGGCGCATAAACTCGCTGGGTCGATAGAGACCCGTGAGCGGATCGATGCGTTCGGCGATGGCGCTTTTGCGCTCCACCTCGGGTATGGGGAGGCTGTCGTTGGGAACAAGCCCGCCGGCCGTGCGAATGCGACGGTCGAGTTCGCCTAAAACGGCGGCCGTTTGATTGGTCAGGTGCTCGTAAAAGGCCGGAACGACAAGACAGACGGGGGTAATAGTGTCGCCCGCGATTCGAACGGGAGCGAAAACGGCCTCTTTGAGATGTTGGATCAGTTGCTCGAATGCTTCGTGATCCAAATTGTTGCTAAGCACGACGAACTGGGCGTTGCGTGAACGGAAGACGCGACTCCTGCCGCGAGTAATCGACAGCATGCGGCCTGCGTATTCGGCGAGCATGTTGTCGACGGCCTCGGCCCCGTAGAGCTCGTTGAGCTTTGCCGTGCCGCGAACGCGCACTGCTATAAGCCCCGTCTCGCAACGGTCGCGACGGCAGGCATCGATAGCGTTGATCAGCGTGCGCTGTGTTCCGAGACCCGTGGCGGCGTCGACGGTCTCGGCAAGCGAGTGGTTGACGAGCTCGCCGACATAGAGCGAGGGGACATTTCCGTCGCCGTCGATACGAAACCCGCGAGCACGGCCGAGGATGTAATCGCCGGCGGCATTGCGCACGCGGTACTGCATGACGTGACGATGTTTGGAGCCGTCATAGATTTGGTCGATGTCGTTGGTATAGGCCTCAAGGTCATCGGGATGGACACGCGTTTTCCAGTAATCGTGGCAGTTGTCTATATGCTCCGAAGGAAGACCAAGATCGCGCAAGGCGCCTTGTGACCAAAGGGTTCGATGTTTGTCCAAGTTCTCGATAAAGAAATATCGGCCTTCGTTGAGCATCGAAAGGGCGTCGAAAATGCGATCGCTTATTTCGAAGTCGTCGGTGTGGGCTTGTGCGATATTGCGTCGATCAAGGTGCACGGCATGACGTAGCTTGTAGTCGTACATGCGATGATCGGCATCGTTCGTCAAGCGATTGGGGGCTTCGCCCAGGGCGGGGTCGGCGTGTGCCACTCCGTAGCTAAACGAGTGAGGCATCTTGGAAGCGTTGTTTTCGAGCAGTACCGTTCGGCAGTGTTCCAGACGTTCGGCAAGGTCGTCCTCGGTCGCAATCGTAGATAGGATGGCGAACTCGTCGCCCCCCAGACGAAATGCCGCCTCGTCCACCTTCATATACAGTTTGAGATAGAGGCTCACCTGCAAGATATAGCGGTTGCCCTCGTCATGTCCAAAGATGTCGTTGCAGTGCTTAAGGTTATCGATGTCGATAAACGCCATGGTCACGGGCAGTTCCTGCTCCCAGAGTTCCTCTAAGGAACGGGTAAAGCCGCCGCGGTTGCCAAGTCCGGTGAGCTCGTCGGTAAAGGCGGTCCTGATCAGATCGTCCTGACGCTCCAGAAGGTCACGGATGGTCTTTTCGAGCGTTTTGGTATTATTGCTGGCGTTATCCATACTGTAAGCGGCTTTCTGAGGTCGGGGCGGATTGCGTCGGGCGAGCTCGTTGTGCACATGCGTTGCTGCTCAACGCCTTGCGTGTTTCCAAGCCCCCGCCTTGCTGCGTCGTTGGGTTTATTTGTCGGTTCGTGCTCTCGGCTGATAACTACTGAGTAGTATAAACAAGTGTATGGAATTATGTAGGGGTGCCCATGTTGCGGGCGGCCATTATTCGCCAAACGGTAACGCGACGATGTTCGATGAAAATGCGACTGAGACGATATTTGTTGATGGGTATACTTGTTCCGTTTTAAAACGCAGGAACGGAGATGGTCGCATGGCACAGTCAAATATGACGCGCACGGTGGGGCTGGCGCTCGAGGGAGGCGGCTACCGCGGTATGTATACGGCGGGCGTGCTCGACGTTT
>DXMB01000024.1:0-28236 GCA_019414425.1 Collinsella sp. | reverse complement strand
AGACCGGAGGGGCGCCGGGGGCGGGAATCGCGCACTCCATATTTTGTTCACAAATGAATAAGTCCCTCAGTCGCATCACTGAGGTTAAAACTGAAGCATTGGCTTCTGATATTGGCGATGACCAGCTGGTTTATAGGTGTTAAGGCATCAGTCATCTCTGGAGCGCCACTTTACTCCAAAAGCATCAGCTATTTGTTTCCCGTCGGTAAAAGGCAGGTTTTGTTCGCCAAGCGTTCTTATATATAGAGAAGTTCGGGTTCGAACCCGTGCACCGGCAACAAAAAAGCGACCAGCCGGAGCCGATCGCTTTCTATTCTATGCTGGATCATCCAGAGGGCGCTTCCGAACTCATTTTCTCGCTGCCATTCATGCTTTCGAAGCATCGTTCGACCTCCACAGCCTCATGTTTTGAGGATCTGCCGTGTTTATCACTGTTATTAATGAGTGTGTGGAAGTGATCCTCATACAGATACGTGCGATCCGCCAGAGAACTGAGAAGCATCTCTCTGCAGCCCTCGTTGCCTATCCTCGCATCTCTCAGGTCTTCCGGAAATTCACAAGCAGTCTTAGGGTCAATTTGTTTCCGTTTTCAGAGACTTGTTTGAGAGTTTTTAAAGACAGTTCAAAACAATAAGTGAGACACCATAAAGCAGAGCAAGATGTGCCGGATAGAAAATGTAGAAGAAATATTTGAGCTTCAGCCCTCGCTTACCATTATAAAGATTGATAAGCAGCAACGAAACGACCGCGGCAGCAACATCAGGATTAAATACACTAGCTGTAGCAAACTCAAATCCGCCGCCAACTATATGGCATGACGAAAGGAGCACTGCACATACTGCAGCAAAGAACATCTTGGCCTTGCTGTCGTGGAATAAATAGAATGCAGCCACAAGCATAATGCCATACACACCGCCATCTAGTTTAGTGTATTCAGCTGCCAGTGCTGTCAAAACAATCAGAGCAGTTTCTGCGATGTATCTTTTCCGTTTTGAAAGACTTTGTATCTTTTCCAGAACAATCAAAAAGACCAAGGAAAGCAGGAGCTCACACATAACATTTTGTTGCCGAAGGTCGAATAGTTGCCCGGTTTGAACGAAATCGTATATGGGCTCCGCAATGATTGCGAAGACAAGCATATTTCGCAGGTACTTCTTTATGTCATGAGTATGCAAAAATCCCTCAACTATCAAAAAGCAAAATATGGGAAATGCAATTCTGCCAAGAACATGAAGCACATCCGAAGCCTCGCTTAGAATCGCCCACTGTTCGTCTGATATCTGACTGTACGATGCGTGAGTCATAATTCCATTGGTCAGGACGATCCTGCTTACATGATCGAGAACCATCGAAATGGCTGCTATTATCTTTAATGTGCTGCCGTTAATTCCGTATCTATCTGTTTTCATTTCGTTTTCCTTTCTTTGGGTGGGCCGTCAGGGGTTCAGCCTGCTCCGCAGGCTGCCGCTGCGGCGCTTTCGCGCCTTGCGCGCTGCGCTGGCAAACGCTCACGCGTTTACTCAGCTCCGCGCCCCGACGGGTTCGAACCCATGAAAGGGCGACAAAAAAGACGGCCAACCGAAGTTGACCGTCTCAACAATCTTTGGGTGGGCCGTCAGGGGTTCGAACCCTGGACCTTGGGATTAAAAGTCCCCTGCTCTGCCAGCTGAGCTAACGGCCCGCGGGTGGCATTGTACCACGGTCTGGGACTATTCCCAACTCCATTGGCCGTTCTGGAAAATCACAACTTCACGTCCATCAGGCGTAATGCCCGTAATATCGATATCGTCCGTGCCGATCATAAAATCGACGTGCGTGCTCGAGACGTTTACGCCATGCTCCAGGAGCTCCTCCTTGGACATGTCATACCCACCCTCGATGCATTCGGGGAAACCGACACCTAGCGCGAGATGGCAGCTAGCGTTCTCATCATAGAGCGTGTCATAGAACAGAACACCACTTTCACGGATCGGCGTGTTCTTGGAGATAAGCGCGATCTCACCCAGATGAGCGGCACCTTCATCGGTGTCAATAATGCTCGCAAGCGTCGCCTTACCCACGCGGGCATCGTAGTCCACTACGCGGCCCGCCTCGAACTTAATCCAAAAATCGTCAACCTTGTTACCGTGGTGAATGAGCGGCATAGCCGAATACACGATACCGTCGGCACGCATACGATCAGGCGAGGTGAAGACTTCCTCGGTGGGAATGTTGGGGAAGAAGGGGTGCCCATCGGGCGTCTTGCCCTTGCCGCCGGCCCACTCGTGACCTTTCGTCATGCCAATCGTCAGATCGGTTCCATTTGCCGAGGTGTAATGCAGGTAGTCGAAACGATTGTCGTTCAGGAAACGCAGGTTCTTTTCGAATGCGGCGTCATGGAGTTCCCAGTCGCTCTCTGGGTCCTGGCCATCGGCGCGCGCGGTGTGCAGAATCGCATTCCACAGCTTATAGATTGCAACCTCATCGGCGTCTCCCGGGAACACCTCGTGCGCCCAAGCCACGACCGGAGCGCCGGCGATGCACCACGGATTGATGTTGTAGTCCAGTCCGCGGCGGAAGACCTTGCACTGCGTATTCCTTGCCTTAGAAGCTGCAGCAGGCTTGGCTGGATCGATGCCCTTGAGGGCCGCAGGATCCGCCCCCTCGATAAAGACAAAGCAGGCACCATCCTGGGCCAGGGAATCCAGCTGCATGCGCTTCCACTCGGGTGTCTGCTCAAAATAGCTTTTCTCGACATGCTCGTACGTGAGCCTCGTCACGGCATCATCGGCCCAAATGACCGTCACGTGGCCAGCGCCGGCGGCATAAGCCTCCGCGACCACCACGCGGGCAAAGGATGCGCACTCGACCGGAGACTGAACGACAACCTCCTGGCCGGGCTTGACGTTTACGCCCTTGCGGACAACCAAGCGCGCATAGTTTTTAATCTTGGGCTCCAGGGCCTTCATGCCCTCCAGAGCCTCTTCGACCGTCAGGGCAGCTCGAATCATGTGCCACTCCATCTATCTATAGAACAGTAAAAAGGCGCGCCGCAAAAACGACGCGCCTTATATCTTAGCGATAAGTATGTATGCAAACGCTACTTCTTCTTGGAGTCCTTCTTATCCTCCTCGGCAGCCGAGCGCTCGATAAGAGCGTTGAGCTTGTTCTCGGACATGCCCTCGGCCTGCGTGCGGTACATGTTGCGCAGGGGACGAATACGAACGAAGTCGTAGATAAAGTCACCCAGAATGATGACATAGGACAAAACGATGCCGACCATCTGGACGGGGCTGGACACCGTGCCGCCGGGAGCGAAGTAGAACGAAGCCCAAATTGCCACGACGAGTACCATGCCGATGGCGAGCACGGCCCACCAGATACGACGGCGCTTGGTGTAGTCTTCATCCTGCTTGAGAAGGATATTCGACACCGTGTAGATGCGGTCCTCCTTGGCGCGCTGCTTAGCCTTGCGGGCGCGCTTCTCCTCTTTAGAGAGGCCCTCGAGGTTCTCGCCCTTCTCGAGCTCTTTGCGGCGAGCTTTAGACGAAGCTGGCACGACGCGGACAGAGCTCGCTGCCTGACGGGCAGGCTTAGCAGATGCGGCAGACTTGCGCGCAACCCCGGTAACCTCGTGGGATTGCGTGCGCTTGTTCGTGGCGCTACGGGTACTCACTTATGCGTTCTCCTTCATGCTTGTGAACTGGGAGCCCGTGATGATCTGGAAGGCCTCGCGATAGCGCTCGGACGTGCCATCGATGACCTCGGCGGGCAGGTGCGGGGTCTCCCCCGTCATATCCCAGTTGGCCTTGAGCCAATTGCGGACGAATTGCTTGTCGTAGCTAGGCTGGATCTTGCCCTCCTCGTAGCTGGCAGCAGGCCAGAAACGGCTGGAATCGGGCGTGAGGCACTCGTCGATCAGCGTGACCTTGCCATCAATAACTCCAAACTCGAACTTGGTGTCGGCAATGATGATGCCACGGGTCGCGGCGTACTCGGCAGCGGCCTTGTAGATCTTGAGGGAAAGGTCACGAATCTGCGTGGCGATATCCTCGCCCACGATCTCGCAGCAACGCTCGAACGAGATGTTCTCGTCGTGGTCACCAATCTCGGCCTTCGTGGACGGCGTGAACAGCGGCTCGGGAAGCTTGGAAGCCTCGGTCAGGCCCTCAGGCAGCTGGATGCCGCAGACGGTGCCGTTCTCGTCGTAGGTCTTCTTGCCCGAACCGGTCAGATAGCCGCGGACGATGCACTCGATAGGAATCGTCTGGGCCTTCTTAACCAGCATGGCGCGGCCAGCGAGGTAGTCACGATACTCAGCAAACTCCTCGGGGAAATCCGCCGGGTCGATGGAAACGAGATGGTTGGGGACGATGTCGGCAAACTTATCAAACCAGAATGCCGAGATGCGATTGAGCACCTCTCCCTTAAACGGAATCTCGTCGGGAAGAATGAAGTCGAACGCAGAAATGCGGTCGGTGGCGACCATCAGCAGGTTTTCACCGGCATCGTAGATATCACGAACCTTGCCACGGGAATCCGGACGACGCTCCATCGTTGTCACGTGAGTCACTCCTTACCAAAATACGACAGTAATGCGGGTTCTTTCCCGCACGTTTTCGCAAACTCGGAGCGGCAGGGACGAAACCCCTCCTTCACCGAATAGCGAAAAGCTAGTGCTCCATTGTAGTAGATGCCGCGTCCGCCGTGTGCTCGCGAGGCAGATGAATCGTAAAAGTCGTACCCTTTCCAAGCTCCGACTCCACGGAAATGTAGCCATGATGTCGCTCGACGATCTGTTTAGTCACGGCGAGGCCCACGCCCAGACCGCCCGCCTCACGGGCACGGCTGGCATCGGCGCGCCAAAAACGGCCGAAGATGCGCGACAAGTCATCCTTGGCAATACCGATGCCGGTATCAGAAACGGCGACGCTGACGTGTTTGCGGTCACTGAGCACCGACACCACGACCCAACCGCCCTCGGGGGTATAGCGCATGGCGTTGCTCATGAGATTGATGACGCATTGTGTGATCATGTCGGGATCGGCTTCGACGACATCGTCGTGACCTTGCGTCTCGTCAGCAAAGCGCAAGCGCAGATCGCGGTCGACAAACAGGCGCTCCTGGGCATTGACGATGGAACGCACGAAAGGAACCATGTCCACCGGCTCAAGGTTGAGCGGAGCCGTGCTGTTTTCCATGCGCGACAGGTCGAGCATCTGCTGCACCAGACGAGCCAGGCGACGCGTCTCGGAAGCAACGGTTTCCAGATGCTCGTCGTCGGTGGGATACACCCCATCCTGCATGGCTTCGACTGTCGCGAGCATGGCCATAAGCGGAGTACGAAGTTCGTGAGCCACGTCTGAGGTCAGGCGCTTCTCGTGTTTCATATCCTTCTCGAGCGAAGTGGCCATCTCATCGAAGGTCTCACCCAGCTGATCAATCTCGTCATCACCGCGCAAACCAGTACGAGCGGACAGATCGCCATCGCGAATTTGCTTGGCCGTGCTCGTAATACGATGAATCGGCTTGGTGAGCATGCGCGACACGAGCGATCCGATAACGACCGAAATGCAGATTGCAACAACCGCGGCGAGGGCCATGGCGTTAAAGGTCTTCTCCCTAAATGCAGAATCCGCCTTGGTGAGCAAGGCATCGGAGCCGATGGCCCATAGCTTTACCTGTCCGACATGCTCGCCCGAAGACGTTATGATTTCGACGTTGGCAACGCTATCGGAGTCGGTTGGAGCAGACGAGACCGGGCTATGCGATGCTTTTTTACCGCTCGAGCTGCTCGACGCCGATTCGCTCTCGCGCACATCGGCGGTCGCGCTTGCCGAAGGCCATGAGTCGTCATAGACGACAACGCCCTTCTTGTTGACGACCTGCATACTCAGGTCGTCGGATACCAAACTCGATGTCGCGACCGTGCGCAGCTCGCCCGCAGTCCAGTTGCCGTTTTCCTCATACGACGTCGCAAGCTTTTCGGCAGCAGAATTGGCGATCTCGACGATATTGGAGCGCGTGTAATCCGAAAAGACCGTGCCCCACACAACAGAGACCACGCCCACCAGCACCAATACCGTCATGAGCGATGTCAGAGCAAAAGCAAGTGCCATGCGCGAGGGATAGCTCATCGTTGGCCGTGAATCGGAACGAGGCGTGTTCCAACTAGCCTTGGAACCCGCCTCGCTCTCCTGCTTGTGCTTTTGTCCGATTTCAAAGCGCGCAGGTGTCATATGTGATTTCCCTATTTCTCGTCCGACTTATCGGTCTTGGCCGGAGCCTCGAAGCGATAGCCGACACCGTGGACGGTGTAGAGCCACTTGGGCTTCTTGGGATCATCGCCCAGCTTGGCGCGAAGGTTCTTCACGTGGCTATCGATGGTGCGCTCATAGCCCTCAAAGTCGTAGCCGAGCACCTTCTCGACCAGCTCCATGCGGTTGTAGACGCGACCGGGGTGACGGGCAAGCGTGGTGAGCAGCTTAAACTCGGAAGCCGTCAGGTCGACTTCCTTGCCCTCGACCAAAATCTTGTGGCCCGAGATATCGATGACCAGATCGCCGAAGTCGAGTACCTCGACGGCTGGCTCGTCGGCCTGATGGGCACGGCGGAACAAGGCGCGTACGCGCGCGACAAGCTCGCGCGGCGAGAACGGCTTAATCAGATAGTCGTCGGCGCCGAGCTCAAGACCGATAATACGGTCCTCGATCTCGCCCTTGGCAGTCAGCATGATGATGGGGACATCCGAGGTATCGCGAATGGTGCGGCAAACGCGCTCGCCGGGGATCTTGGGGAGCATAAGGTCGAGCACGACCAGGTCAAACTGATGCTTCTCGAACTCCTCGATCGCGGACTGGCCGTCGCCGACACCCACAACCCAGTAGCCTTCGCGCTCGAGATAGGCAGCGACGGCGTCACGGATTGCCTTCTCATCCTCGACCAGCAGAATCTTTTTTGCATCTGAAGCCATAACACGGCCCCCCTGTCTCAATCAGCTAAGAACAAGCCCATTTTAACGCACCTGAGCCCGCCGGATGCCACTATGACGCGGCAGCTCGGCGGGCGGTACTCACAATTACAACGCGTTTATTCCCCTGTTGGCGCCTTTTTAACCCCTCTAAGCTTAAAGAGAGAATAGGCGTGCGGTGACCGTCTCGGGTATACCCTGGCTGTTGCGCACCGTGGCGTACGTAAGGAATGAGTCCGATTTTCCCGCCGTAGCTGGATAATCGCCATACTCCAGGGCTCGGTCGGGCGACAGAAGCGAGCCGTAGGTCTTAGCCGAAGTGTCAATCAAAAAATGCGACGCCTGGACTTTAACCAGGTATTTATTTTTCCTTCCCGCAACGCACGCGAGCGGCTCACGCGAAAGGAAGAGGTACGGCCCGCCCTCGTTACCGATATAGGTGCCCATATTGCCCAGGCTACCCACACCGTTATACGTCGCCTCAATGGAGAACACGAAGGTGTCGCCCATATACACGGCCTCGAAAGGCGAAACCGACGAAGGAAGCACCAGCTGAGCTCGCTTCGTATTGTTGCCGTCAGTCAGGTCGATCGCCGTCATACCGTAATAGACGCCCTCATCATTGTGCACGCGGGGCGAGATGGTCAGGATGCCGTCGCTCACACGCGGGGCGGATGCGAAGCGGCCCGTCGACTTCCAAATAGTCTCAGGCTTGGACTCGCTGGGCGACTGACGGTAGCAGTACGAATCGTTACTCGTCTTGCTGCCGCCGGACGAGGGCATCTTATACCAGATGACCGACGACCCATACGCTGTGAAGAGCGGCGGATCGTAATTTTCGCCACCGCGATCGAGCTCGACAGCGTTGCCGGTAAGGGAGGAGCCTGCAAGGTTTTGCGCATAGAGTTTCCAAGACGCATTGGCAAAGTTCATCTCGACCCACGCGAACACGCCATCACCCGCGCGAACGTCGTAAAACGCATAACCGGTTCCCTCAACGGGATCCTCGATAAGTGTGGTAAGCGAGCCATCGCCCAGGTTGAGCACACCAAGCGTATTGGCATGCAGGGCAGAAGCAGGCGCCATCATCGCGGCGGCGTAGTCGCCATCGCAGTAGTACAGCAGCGTGCCCAGCGGCAGCGTCCACGACGCCGCCGGCTCAAGATCGATATCAACAGCTTCGTACTCATCAGTGATCGAGACAATCTTCGAATCGTCCTTGATAACCTGCGGCTCGCCGGCGGCATCGTCGCTGGTGCCCGTTTTTTTCGAGCAACCGGCAAGCACCGTGGCAGCGCCCGCGGCAGCACCGCCGAGCACAAAGCCACGGCGCGATATTCCATTCTTGATGTGGTCGGCGATACCCATTAGGCGATCTCGGCGCGAGCGGCCTCGATAGCGCGCGTAAGCTGATCGGCGCAAGAGGTCTTTTTCATACCGCAGGTATTACCGGCGAGAACCTCGATTACGCGATCGGCAGGAGCACCCTCGACTAACTTGGAGATTGCCTTGAGATTGCCGTCACAGCCGCCGGTAAACTCAACGCCCAGCACCTTGCTGCCATCGTCAGAGAGATTGAGGTGAATATTGCGAGAGCATACACCCTGCGGCTTGTAGTCAAAACTAATCATTGAGATCCCCTCTCAGAAAGAAATTTCAGACGTCTATTATCCCCGCCTGGGCCGACTTATTATCGCAAGCACCGATTCAACATCCTACGATGCATGGACTCGCGGGGGCAAGATTAGCAGTCCGCACCCTGTGCGTGGACCGTGCGCTTCTCCCGATACATATTGTGGTCGGCGACACGATATACATCGGCCAGCGTATTTCCAGCCGTCTCGACGGTCGCCACGCCAATCGATGCGCTGACCGTCAGGGCCTCATCGCTTACCGCGGCAAGACCGAGACGAAGATCCTGTTCCAGCCCGAGCGCAGACTCGTTGTCAGTATGGGGGCAAACCAGCAAAAACTCGTCGCCGCCAAGGCGCATCGGCAGATAATCCGCACCAGCCACCCGCCGCAGCACGGACGCCGTCCGTCGCAGCAGTTCATCCCCCATCTCGTGACCATAGATGTCGTTGGTCCGCTTGAGATAATTGCAGTCCAACATAATCACGCTCACGGGCAAGTCCTCGTTTACCAGGCTATCTCCGCGCGATTCAAGATAGTTGCGGTTGCGAAGCCCCGTCAGTTTGTCTTGATATGACAGCTCCTCGGCATGCTTGACCATCGATATGTTGTGCGTCGCCACGACGACCGACTCCAGCCGGCCTTGCTCATCGCGATGCTGGGGGACAACCTGTAGCGAGTACCAAGCGCCTCGACAATCTCGCACCTCGGCAGCCAAGTACGGTACGCCCTCCATACGTTCACGAAGCGAACTTATATCTACGAGTCCCACAACCGCTTCGCGGCTTTCGGGGCTCACGATATCCCGGCAGACCGTGTCCATAAAGTCATATGCCTCGCTGTGCTCGGCAAATATCTTCGCTATCGCCGGCGACATATTGATCCCCTCGATCTCGAGGGTGTCGAGATGCAAAAGGAAGGTCGAATCGTAGATGGCGCTTATGGCATTGATAATGCCGAGCTGTTTATCCTTTTCGACCAAATTGCGGTGGTCAACGATATTTCGAGCCAACAGCACCACGACCCAAAACGCAAGACACACCAAGACGCCGACGGCGACAAATGAAATCCTGTCAGACATGACCTCAGATTTGGGATATAGCGCAAACAGGCGGTAGTCCTTATATGCCGCACGCACGGCATACCATTCGTCTCCTCGATATTCGATGCGCGTCAGGCCGTCGTCTTTCCACTCAACTCCTACGCTGGTGAGGAGTCGGGCGAGCGACACGTCAGCATCGGCACTGTTGGATGAGACAATCTCCGCATCCTCCATAACAAGCACCGTGGGACCCTGGTGGAAGGTACTGTTCGAAAGCACGTCGGCTATGGCATATGAATAGTCGTCCGCCGTATCGGAAACAAGTGAGCGGTATGCCAGGGCAACGCCGTCGCCATACGGAACAGCACAGACGGCAAAAACGACACCACGGCGCTCATCGACAGTTGAGTAGGTCACTTTGGAACCTTGATACATCGATGCGACCGGCGAACAGGCCAACTCATCTCGCCACAACATGAGCGGATCGCGACCATCGATGTCGTAGTGGGCAGCCATATGGCCATCGGAGTCCATGACCATCAGCCCCGAAAGGTTCTCGGCATGGACAAATTGCTCGATAAGATCGTCGTTAACCTCAACGCGATCAGAGGACAGGAACGTCACAAACGATTCGACCGCGGCGAGCAAATCGTGCGTCGCCTCGGTTTTTCTCCCCTGTTCGTAGCGGTCATATTTTTCGCAAGCGTTCTCCAAAAACACCATGGTTTCTTGGCCAAACCCAAGCGTTTTTTCGAGGCAGCGATGGGTTCCAACCGTATACAACAGGCCTAACAAGACGGCGCTGACAATAACGCTGGCAGCTATGACGTTCAGAGTCTTTCGACTCAAGCGGTGCTCATCAGTTGTCATGAATTTCCTCCTTGCCCGCCCGTCGTCGCTCCTGTCTTGTAATTGCCCACAATACGGTCAATCGTGCCATCTCGATCCATGTCGAACAGCGCGGTATTGAGATCCTTTACGACCGATCCTTCATAGCTGTCATCAAACGCGACGCCCAGGTCAACCGTCATAACATTGTCGGCAAACACACGGTAAACGCCGGGATACTGAGCAACGAGTCGGTCAAGCGACTGGACATCCGCCATCCAGCAGTCAACGTACCCTTTGACTAGAGCGGCTTTGCAGAGTTCGGCAGAGCCATATGATTTGATTTGAACGTCCGACGAGACCCCCAAATCCCCCGCAAGCAATCGGCGTTCACTCACCGAACCCGCAATCACCGCAATGGTCTTACTTCCATCGAGATGTGCCAAGGACTTGATGCCACTCGTTTTCTTGGCGGCAACCGAGACCGTCACGGTTAGATACGGCTCGGTCCAGTAATACTTATCCTCGCGATAACAGGGAGAATAGTCACACCACAGGCAATCGATATCACCGTTTTTGAGCAGCCGGTCGCGATCGTTCCAGTCAATATCGACAAACTGTGGCTTGAGCCCCGCACGCTTGCAGGCCTCGCGGGCGATGTCGATATCGATACCGGCGTAATCGCCCGTGGTATCGACATACACATAGGGGTCGTTATCCGTAACGCCGATTTTGAGCACCGGGAGATCTCTATCGGCTTCATTCGAGGAGGAAGAACTGCTTCGAACGGTATACGTCAGGGCGCCCGCACAGACGGCAACAAGGAGTATGAGCGTAAACGAGACGATGGTGGCCCGCTTGATGCGTCTGGGCACGTGCCCCCTTTCATCGAAACAGCAGTCGGAGTTCATTTTATTACCCGGGCGCATATGCGACAGTAAAAAAAGCGCCTCGCCCAAGACGGGCAAGGCGCCAAAGGTTGAAATGCATCCGCAAGCGGTCGAATTAGGTTAACCCTACTCGAAGCTCAGCTGCTCCAGGCGATCGAAGACCGTATCGATGCGGGTGAGGAAGTCCCACGGATCAAAAATCTCGTCGAGCTTCTCCTGGCTGACGGTGCAGCGCGGATCGGCCTCGAGACGCTCCTTAAAGGTGGGGCCAGAGACACAATCCTGCACCTCGTGCCAGGTGGCCATGGCGTTCTCCTGCACAATGGAGTACGCATCCTCGCGGGTGATACCCGTATCGACGAGGGCAAGCAGGACCTTGGAGGAGAAGATGAGGCCGCGGGTCTTGTTGAGATTGGCCATCATGCGGGCCGGATACAGCTGCAGGCCGTCGATAACGCGAATGAGGCACTGGAACATATGGTCAAGCGCGATGAAGCTATCGGCCTGGGCGACACGCTCGGCGGAAGAGTGCGAAATGTCGCGCTCGTGCCACAGGGCGACGTTGTCGAAGGCGACCTGGGCGTTGGACTTCACGACGCGCGACAGACCGCAGACCTTCTCCATGGTGATGGGGTTGCGCTTGTGCGGCATGGCGGAGCTGCCCTTTTGGCCCTTGCGGAAGGGCTCCTCGGCCTCGAGTGTATCGGTCTTCTGCAGGTTGCGGACCTCGGTCGCGATGCGCTCGCAGGTGGCCGCTGTAGTGGCAAGCACGCCGGCAAGATAGGCGTGGTGATCGCGGCTGATGACCTGCGTGGACAGCGGGTCGTGAACCAGACCCAGGTGCTCACAGACGTACTCCTCGACGAACGGCTCGATGGAGCTGTAGGTGCCGACGGCACCGGAGATGGCACCGAAGGCAACGTTCTTGCGAGCATCCTCAAGACGATCAAGGTCGCGCTTGAGTTCCCATGCCCAAGAACCAAACTTCATGCCGAAGGTCATCGGCTCAGCATGGATGCCATGGGTGCGTCCGGCGCAGAGCGTATTGCGCTCCTCGAAGGCGCGGCGCTTGCAGATCACGCCGAGCTTCTTGACGTCCTCGATAATCAGGTCACACGCCTGAGTAAGCTGATAGCACAGAGCAGTATCACCCAGGTCGGAGCTGGTCATACCGTAGTGAACCCAGCGACTAGGCTTGGGCTCGCCCTCGGGAACATCGGCGTCGATATATTCCTTCATGTTGGTCAGGAAGGCGATGACATCGTGGCGCGTGACCTCCTCGATCTCATCGACCTTCGCCTTCTCAAAGTTGGCATGGTCGCGGATCCACTGGGCTTCGTCTTTAGAAATGCCGATCTTGCCGAGCTCCGCCTGGGCCTCGCAGGCCAGAACCTCGATCTCCTGCCAAATGGCATACTTGTTCTCGAGGGAGAAGATATGTCCCATCTCCGGGCGGGTATAGCGATCGATCATAGCGGCTCCTTTTTGGTTATTGGCACGTTGGTCGTAACTCAACCATTGTACCGTGCGCGGGTGCGAGTATGGGCAGCAGGCATGAACCTAACATTTTGGAATTGGAGCGGGCAGCGGGACGTCCGCGTATTTGCTTCGCAAATCCGCACCGGCTGCGGTCGATCTCCTCGGGTTCACGGAGACGATGGGGAAGACTTTGTTGAATTGGCCGTCCCAAGGTCTCCCGCGCTCGATGGAGCGGGCAACGGGACGTCCGCGTATTTGCTTCGCAAATCCGCACCGGCTGCGGTCGCCTATCGGCGACCTTGCCTGCTCGCTATAAACGCTTCGCGTTTATTTAACGCTCGCACCCTGTCGGGTTCGAGTCCCGGCACTTTATTGAAAAAGGCACAGTAACGAAACGTTACCGTGCCTGAAATTCGAATGGAGCGGGCAACGGGACTCGAACCCGCGAGTGTCAGCTTGGGAAGCTGATGCCTTACCACTTGGCGATGCCCGCTTGTGTGTTGGCTAGTATAACGCGGTTGTCTTGTTCGATACAAGGGTGGCGATGCTTGTTTTAGCCGTGGAGATTCGTTTGAAAATCGCATCAATTGTGGAGATGAGGACCTTTGGCCTCCTGTTCTCCTTATCTTCTACCTGCGCTTTTGCCTGATTGTTGTATTTGAGCTCAATTTGTCAGGAATTGGGCAAGCTTTTGGTCAGGCTCCGGTACTTACCCGCATGAACCTCGGGGGTAGCCTCATCCTACGCGTCGCAACCTCCCCATGCGGCGCACGAGGGATAAGGAGCAGCCATGTCCAACGCACCCACGCACTCTGTCCACAGCGCAATCGCAACAGGTCCGCTGCTCCTGCTCCTCTTCCTGCTGTTCGGCTGCCTGGCACCGGGAGCCGCATTTGCCGTCGATGGCTACGACCAGCTCGGCTTCCGTACTATTAGCGATGATTGTGGGCCCTTCTTCATCGGCAAGTATGAAGCTCAAGACGCCTCGATTGCCTACTGCATGAACCAGGAACGCCCCGGGCCCACCAAGCCGGGCGGTCCATGGCTCAACTTTGATCAAGGCTGGGTGTGGCTCGACGACGAGTTCGCGGCAATCGTTTGTCACGGATATCCTACCGCCACGTCGTTTGGCGGTTACCATCTTTCACCCGATCGCGCCCGCGCCGCCACCCAGCTTGCCGTATGGATGCTCAACGGCACTACCCATGTCGACGGCACCTACTCCTACACGACCGCTCAGGGCAAAACCAAGAGTGGGCACTTTACCGCCGACAATGAAGTCGTGGCGGCTGCGCGGTGGCTCCACGACAGCGCAAAATCAGGAAGCCTCAAAGCCGCTCCGCACCGCGCGCGGCGCTATCTAGGAACCGTATCGGGCGGCAGCAGACGTCAAGACATGCTCTATGTACTGCCGGCGGTCTCTGTTTCCTTCCAAAAGCAGTCTGCAAACGCTGCCATTACCAGCGGAAACAATACTTATCAGTTTGACGGGGCAACATTCGATGTTTTTGAGAGCGCCGGCGGCGCGCGTGTCGGCACCGTCCAGATGGACAGCAACGGTCGAGCGCAGGCAACACTCCTACCCAACACGGCATACTACCTAGTTGAAACGAAGGCGCCGGCCGGCTATGTCCCCCGCCCCGATCGCGTTGCCTTTACCACGGGGAATGATGGCGGGCAGGTCGCCATCGATGAACAACCCGGCGCCATCACCCTGCATGTCGTAAAACTCGACGCCGCAACGAATGCAGGACCCCAAGTTGGGGCTTCGCTCGCAGGAGCAGAATTCGTGTGCGTATCGCAATCAACCCCTGGATGGGCGCAAATCCTCACGACCGACGAAAGCGGTCGAGCCACCCTCACCGATGTCCCCCTAGGAACCTTTACCATCTATGAATCAAAAGCCCCCGAGGGCTACCTGCCATCCAACGATAGCTGGTCCTATACCGTTAGAGCCGACCAGCTCGGTGATTCAGGCGTGGTCGAGATCGAATCGCGCGTTTCCGATATCCCCATTGCGTTTGACCTTGAGATTTCCAAATTCAAGGACTACGGCAATAGCGATCAATCCGGCCTGGAGCAGCCGGCAGGAGGTGTTGTCTTTGAGGTTGTCAGCAACAGCTCTCAGCAGGTTGTTGGCACACTGACCACAAACATCTATGGCTTTGCCTCCACCAAAGATCAGCCCGAAGCATGGTTTGGCGCAGGCAAGCGACCCGCCGGTGTCCACGGAGCCATCCCATACGACCGCGCCGGCTACACCGTTCGTGAGGTTCCGGAAACCGTCCCAGAGGGTTTTAAACGTGCAGGGGAATGGACCGTCGAGGCCAATCAGATTTCCGACGGCGCCGAGCTTCAATATATCGTGGACAACCACGCTCTGTCGACGCATCTCCAGATTGTAAAACGCGATGCCCAAACAGGCGCTTCTGTTCCCCTAGCCGGATTCGCCTTCCAACTCCTCGACAGCAATCACGAACCTGTCTCACAAACTTGCTGGTATCCAGCACATAACGTAATGGATACCTTTACGACTGACGCGACCGGGACCGTCACACTGCCCGAATCGCTCGTGCCGGGCACCTATTATGTACGCGAAACCTCGGCCAAAGAGCCCTATCTTGTCGGCAAAGAGATCGAGGTAAACATACCCGCCGACATGAACCTAACGCCCGTTGCAATCGCCTCGTATTATGACCACGCCGCGACCGGAAACATCAGGATCGTTAAAACCGATGTCGTAGACGGCAGCAGCCTCGCGGGCGCCATCTTTGAGATCCGTGCCTCGGGTGATATCGTGCGCCCCGACGGTAGCATTGCCGCGCTCGACGGTGAGACTGTCGCTACCGTCACAACGGATGAAACTGGAGAAGCACGCGCGGACGACCTCCCGCTGGGATCTGGCACCGCACGCTACGAGGTTGTCGAGACTCAAGCGCCGGCAGGCTTCTTACTCGACCGGACGCCCCATATCGTAGACCTCGCTTATGCCGACCAGAAAACACCCGTTGTAGAAGCACGGCTTAACGTATCCGACGATTACACCAAGGTTGATATCTCCAAGGTCGATGCAAGCGGAGAGCAGGAAGTGAAAGGCGCACAACTCACCTTATATGGTCCCGATAAAACCGAAATAGACTCCTGGACCTCATCCGACAAGCCGCACCGCGTCGAACATCTTGCACCCGGCACCTACTCGTTGCGCGAAATGATGTCTCCGCGGACCTATGACCTTGCCGAGGAGATAACGTTTGAAATAAAGGATACGGGAGAAGTCCAATCCGTCGCGATGAAGGATGCGCCCATCGAGATCAAAGGACAGGTCGACAAGCGTCAGGAGCTTGTCCAACCTATCGGGAAGGGTCTGCTGGCCAACGGCGATGGTAAAAATCGCGCCGCAACGCAAACCAATACGGACGGTCTTTTCTCCTATACCATCGACGCTCGAAACGATTCAGCTACCTGGGTTGATGAGTTCACAATTACCGATGATCTTGAGTGCGCCGAGGACGATACGGCGAGATTCGTCTCAATCGAAACCCCCGTCGCCATCGGCGACCTCAACGGTCTGTGCAACGTGTGGTATCGCACGACGCCGTTGGACTCGACAGACACCGATGAGCCGGCAAACGCGACACTTGACGATGGGCACGAAAATCCTTGGCTTGAGTCCGACGAAGTAAAAGAGAGTCTGGGTGAAGATTGCCGCCTCGTCGATTACGACGGCTGGCACCTCTGGAAGGCGGATGTCTCGACCACGGAATCCGCCACACTCGAGGCGAAAGAACTCGACCTTGCATCCAATACCGTCGTAACGGGCATTCGTATTGAATACGGTGCGGTAGCCGCCGACTTTACGACTCAAAGCGATACGGATTCTTGGACCCGTGATGATCTCAAAGATGAGCACGACGACCTTGACGATGCCAAAGCAATCCTTGGCACAGATGCTCGGGGCGCAGTCGTGCACATGCAGGCAACGTCGGCTTACACACCCCAAACTGCACTCACCAACAGCGCACGCGTCGATCTTTGCCGCAACGGCGGCGGCGATAAACTTGAGTCACATGACGAGGACAGTGTCATTCAACGCTGTACCCTACCGCAGGACCTACCGGCAACAGGATCAGCTCCCATCGCCGCCTGCATCACCGCGCTCCTGACCTCGGGTGCCGCAGCCCTATGGTTCGCTCGCCTTAGGTCAATCCCAAAGAAGCGCTAGCGCGATGAAAAAGCGGGCGAGCCAGTCCCCCGGCTCGCCCGCTTTCAATCATTTAAATCGCCGCATCTACTCTGCAGACGAAGATCCACCATCAACGATTGCTTGCTCGGACTCAGGAATCCCATCGGCACCCGTGCTCTGTTCTTGCTCCACCTCTTCGCTGATTGCGGAGGCGGGGGTCGAGCCCTTCGCGCCCACGATGTAGGCAGCTCCAAACCCTAACGCAATGGCAATCAAGGTCAAAATCACGTAGACAGGCCAATGGCGCTTAATATACGAAAACACGTTGACTCCTTAGAGCTCCGTCTACGAACGGCGGATAACCTCGGTCACGACCTCGGATACCGTGGCAATGTTCGTCGGATTGACATTGTGGGGCAGGTCGTCCTCGGTACGAGCGCAAGCCAGACGCGTGCCGTCCACGCCGGCGATGGTGAGGGCTCGGCGGCTCGCCTCGAGCGCGGCGTAGGCATCGGTCTTGGCATAGGGCATCTCGAGCGCGCCGCAATCGACATGGAACGACTTGCACACCTTGCTGACCAGGTTCATGATGCGGCGATCGCCCTTGAGCAGCTGCTGTTCGCCCTCAACCGTCACCACCGAAAGCCTACCGGCGCCGACGGATTCAAGATTGATGAAGAAGACGCCGCGGAGCTTATCGCGATGCGAAGCCAAGAAGGCCTTCATACCGGAGCCATCACAATCCGAGGCGCCCGTTGCCACAAACCAGATATCGTGACCGAGCAGCTCATCGTCGCCCATAGAAGCGACAGCCGAGAGCATATCTTCGGAAGAAGCGCCGTCGGAAGACGTAGCGCCGCCCTTCCAGCCATCGTTATCGTCCTCGAAATTATTCCACGAACCGATGCCGCGACCGGACTTCTTGGCATCGTAATCGTCTTCGACGCCCAGCCAGTCACTCATGCTGTCCTGTTCGTTTTTCTTTTTACGACCGAACAGGCCGCCCAGGCCGCGCTTGCGAGACTTAGGTGCCGCAGGGGCGGGAGCCGAAATGGTCTCGATCGGCTGTGCGCCCGACGCAACGGGCATAGGAGGCGCAACGGGTGCCGATGTGGGTTCGGGACCCTGAGCGGTAGCAAAGGGGTCGTTGACCTGTGCGGAGGGATCGGGAAGGTCGAACAGCGACGTGCGAGACGCAACGTTTGTCTGCTTCATCGACGGCAGCGACGGATCGGGGACCGAAGCCAGCGGAGACGAGGAGGGTGCAGGCGACGGTGCCGACGCCGGATCGGGAACATTCATCTGCGGACGCGGCGATGCTTGGGAGGAAATCTGGGCCATAAGGGAATCGACCGTTTCGTCCTGAGTGGGAGCGACATCGGCAACCGTGGCACCGGAACCACTCGGGATCGGCATGGTGAAAATCTGCGTGGAGTAAGGCCTCGACCCATCTGTCTCGGGAGCCTCGGAAACCGCAGGCACTTCCTCCTGCTCGACCTCGGTCGAATCACCTTGATCGGCTGCCGCGTATTGCTCTTCGTCACAGTTGACCTCGACGGGCTCGTGCCCGGCGACATCTTGGATTTCGGCAGCATCAATAGGCTCGTCATCGTCTGCCGCGTCGCCCTGCTCATCGGAAACAGGAAGGGGCTCGGCAATCGCGGTGCCTTGCTTTTCAAACGTTATCGTGGAATCGAACTGCGCGGCATCAAACGACATGGTGCTATCGACGTGCTGCTGAGCCTCAAAGGACGTTGTAGCTTCGGCGGCGTCGACAGGCACGGACTGCATAGCCTCGTTCTGCTCGAACTCTTGCGCCGCGCGCTCACGTGCCGCCTCGGCTGCCTGCTGCTGAGCGATAGCCTCCTGCTCGGCAGCCTCGCGTGCGGCAGCGCGCTTCCCCTCGAAATCGTCGACAAATTTCCTGCCCTTTGCAAGCGCACCCTTAAAGAAGTTGGAAGCGCTGGCGCCAATCGAAGAGAACGCGGATGCAATATCGGCATGGGGCGTTGCCGCGGGAATCTCGGTCGAGAAATCAGTATCGCTCTCGTAAGACACGCGCCTCGGCTGTTCAGCGTAATCGTCGTCAGGCTCGTCCGTAACGTCTTGCGCCGGCGCGGCGGGAGCCAAAATGTCCAGTCCTGCCGCGGGATCGATCGCGGACACCGCCTCGGGCTCGGCAACGGCAGCGGCAACCGCGGCAGACTCATCATCCACGGCGACAACGGGCGCAGATGCAGTCACGACGGGGGCAGGCTCGGGCTCAAACGTCGGCTCCTCGCCTTCCTCGTAATCGAGCGTGCAGGACTCGGGAAGCATTCCGAGCGCACGGATGGCATCCGAACCAAAGCGGATGTTGCCGGCGGCATTGCGATAGAGCCTGGGCTCGGGCTCGGCCGCGACAGGCTCCTCCGCCGGCTCGGCAGTGGGAACCTCGTCATTGAACTCTTCGGCCTGGACAGCCTGATTCTGATCCTCGGGCACGATGGCGCCAATCAGCGTCTCGTCGGCAGACGCACCCTCAAAGCCCTCGATCTGCTCGTCGAAAGCCTCGCCCTGTTCGGGCTCGGTCTGAGCGTCGGGAGCAATCGGCTGACCGAACTCGTCCTCGGCGTAGGTAGGCTCTTCATACTCGATGGTGTTGCCGTAGTCGTTTTGCTGTTGGGCCGCGGCATACTCCGCTGCTGCGCGCGCCATCTCCTCGGCACGACGCTTCTGCTCCCCAAAATAGGTATCGAACGGAACATCGTCGGGAAACTCGTTTTCGCCCTGGAAGGGAGCAACGTTGTCCATAACGCCGAGCATAGCGGCGACAGAAGACTTGTTGCACACTGCGCCGGACGTATAGGGAAGCACAAAACGGTTAGAAATGATGTTTGCCGCGCTGGCGAGCGCAACGAGGGAAGCGAGGATCGCGACAATCCACAGCAGAACCTTGAGCGCGCCGGGGAGCGGCAGGATACGCAAGATGGCAACGGCAGCAGGGGCAACCGTGGCAACGGGCAACAGCTTGGCGATGAGCGCACGATACGAAGCATAGGGCTCGCGGGCGAGCAGCTCAGCACGGGGAGAGTCGTAGTGTGCGACAACGACCACCGGGCGGTTGCGCGGAGACGCGAGCGGGCCCGAGGCCTTGTGGTAGGCGATGACATTTTGGCTCACGCCCGTCTTGCCCAGGCGCGAAACCACGGGGTGGCCCGTGCGCTCGAGCACGTAAAGAACGGCGCCGACAATGGCCAGCAAGGAGCCGACCAAGCCGATGCCGCCGCCGATGCCCATCAGCAGGGCGCCGGCAAACGCAAGAATACCGGTAACGGCAAATGCCAACCTGCTGGGCGCCGGGGCATTGAACTCCTGAACCTCGGGATCAAAGCCGTGGTTGCGGAAGATCTGAGCGATATCCTCGGCAGCCAAGCGCTCTTCTTCGCTGCATGCCGGCGTGATGCCGGTGTTCTGCAGCAGGTGGTTAATATAGTTCTGGGTGTTCGCCATGTGCGCTCCACATCCATAATCCGACAAATAGGCCCAATGCATGCACATTAGAACCGTATATAGTCGAAAGTATACCCCGAGCGAGCGCAAACGACCGAATTCGGGCCATCTTAACGCCCCGAGCGGACAAGGATATAGCCTAATCTCCATATCGGACTAAAATCATGGCAGCAAACCACCTTCTCATGCGAGGACTCTATGACGGCAAGCGACGCGACCGCGACAATTAAAAAGGGGAATTCGGAGCCCAGTTTCGATAAAACGGCTCAGCGCATCCTCAATCTTTTCTTTGTACTCAACAGCTCCCCCGAACCGCTGACGACCGAGCAGATCGTCTTGGATTCTGACCTGGGATATGGCTCGGGCAATATCGACTCGGATAAGCGCAAGTTTCGGCGCGATCGTGACAAACTGCTCGAACGCGGCATCTTAATCAAGGAAGTTCGCCCCGCCGGCGCGCAGGAGACCGAGGAAAGCTCATGGACAATCGACCGCGAGCACACGTTTGCGGCAGGCGGCCTCATCACCGCAGACGACGCCGATATCCTGCTCAACGCTATCGACCAGACAATAGCGGCCGGCTCATCCACTTTTGCCGCGCCGCTTGCCGATATTCGTTCCAAGATTGCCTACCTCACCGGCAGGACGACGGCGGACGAAGCACCGATCCGCCGCTCTCCCACCGTCGATGCGGTATGGAGCGCCTTTGCCGAGCGATGCGCGCTGCGATTTTTATATCAGAACGGACGCGGTGAGCAGAAAGAGCGTACCGTCTGCGTCTACGGCATGTTCGAGCGCGAGGGCGTTGCGTACTTCTGCGGCCTCGACAATGCCACCGACGACATCAGGACATTCCGCTGCGACCGTATCGTTCGCGCTTGGCGTCCTTCGAAGGCCTACGCCATCCCTGCAGACTTCAATCTCAACGACTACCTGTTCTTTGAATTCGATTTTGCCGACCGCCCGCCCGTTGCGGCTACGTTCTCGTTCGCCCCGCAGACGCAGATCGATATGATCAACGGCCTCACGCGCGGGCGAGGTGAGCTCGCACACACCGATTCGGGATGGACTTGGACCGTTGACGTGCGCGATCTTGAAGCCGCCGCCTCATTTTGCATGGCCCACGCCATGGACGGCATGAGGCCCATGGCCCCCAAATCGCTCAAGCAGGCGTGGAACCACCTCATTGAAAGGACGGTGCACGAGCATGCCCGTGCGTAAACTCACCAGCGAGCAGAGGCTCTCGCGCGCCATCGACATCATGGAGGCCCTCTACGCCGCCGGCGAGAGCGGCATGACACGAACCGAGATTTGCAGTCGCTTTGACATCACGGGGGCGTCGCTCGACGAGATTCTCGAGATCGTCTCGACGCTCGCGGACCGAGAATCGGGTGCGCGCATCATCTGCGAATGCCACGGCGAGCGTGTGGTCCTCACCGGTGACGCCGGTCGTGTGCTACCGCTGCGCCTGAGTGCCGCCGAGGGCGCCGTGCTCAACCACGAGCTTGAATCGTTGGGGATCGAGCCGCAGACGGCGGCTCGGATTCGATTTGCTCTTCTACCCGAAGAGCTCGGCTATAACCAGCGCGTCTTTGACACCGTCAACCACGGGTCGCACTGGCAGCAGCTGAGCTGCGCCATTCAGGACGGCGTTCGCTGTCGTATCTCGTATCGCTCGATGGACGATGCGCGGCCACGCGAGCGTCTGGTCGACCCCTTGCGCATTACAGCAAACGGCGACCAAACATATCTGATTGCCTGGGACATCGCGGTCGATGAGCAGCGCACCTATCGCATGGATAAAATCGAGGGACTCGCCTTGACGGAAGACTCCGTCGTGCCTCACGCACCGGACGTTGCATCCCTCCACGATTCCCTTGCCCGGACGCAGCGTAGCGCAAAGCTCTTGATGCCATTCGATATGGCGGAGCATCTGGACTGGGCCGGCATCACCCTCATCGAGCGCAGCGGGACAGACATGGCAACGGTAACCGTACATTACGGCTCCGAGCGTTGGCTGCTGAGCCAGATAATCGCAGCGGGCGGAGCCATCCGCATCTTGGATGACCCCGCCCTGTCAAAGCGTCTGTGCGATATGGCAAAAACCCTCTTCTGTCCGCTTTAGCGCCGCCGCTCGTGGCGTGCACGCCACAGCTGTAGATAGTGCCCGATCTGCGCCGATTCGATGCGCTGGTAGGAGCTCGTGGGCAGCGACGTTAAGAACTTCTTGCCATAGCCCTTCGTCACCAGGCGAGGATCCGCCAAGATCAGCACACCGCTATCGGTCGACGAGCGGATCAAACGCCCCGCGGCCTGCTTAACCTCGAGCACCGCCTCGGGCAGCGAATAGCGCGCCCATGCGCGGTCTTCGCGCAGGTTGCGCTCGCACGAGAGCGGGTCCGTGGGGCTCGAGAACGGCAACTTGGGAATGATGACGCAGCGCAGCGTCTCACCGCTGGCATCAAACCCCTCCCAGAAGGCCTTGAGCGCAAAAAGCGACGAGGTCGGTTCGTTGATAAACCGGTCGCGCAGGCGACGAGGAGATGAGTTGCGCTGCTGGCAGTTGAGCTCCAGACCCGCACGGGCCATCTTGGGCTCAACGCGGGCGTATAGGTCCTCCATGTCGCGCCGATTGGTGAACAACGTGAGCACCGATCCGCCCATAGCAAGATGGGCGTCGACCAGTACGCGGTCGAGCGCCGTAAGATAGCTCTCACGATCGCGCGGATCGGGGATATCGCCCGCAACGACTACAGCCATGTTCGAATCGAAGTCGTAGCTCGAATCCAAGTGCAGCGATGACGACGTTGAAGCACCGATGCGATCAAGGCCGACCGCATGGTTAAAGTGCTCAAAGCTTTTGGACACCGTCATGGTCGCCGAGGCAAAGATAGCCGTGTGAACCTCGGGTAGCCACTCGGTTGCCAAAGCCTCGCCAATGTCGATGCGCTCTGCGGTCATCGACTCTCCGCCGGCACGAAGTCTGCGATTGACCTGCAGCGAATACACGTAGTGTTCATCGGTGCCATCAATGATGAGTTTGAGGTTCTCGGCCAGCTCGTGCAGGCGGCGCGAGATATCACCCAGGTCGACAACAACCTCGGGCTTGTCGGCGGCGACGGCTTGCACCAGCGCGTCGACGCTCTTGTCAGCTTGTTCCAATGCGTCGATGCCAGTGTAGGCCGACTGTAAGAAATCATGCCAGTCGTCAGATTCGCGCAGCTCGGGGCCAATCCATAGATTGGCATTGTCATAACCCCCACGCGCACGGCGGCCGAGCTCGCGAACGCCATCGAACACGTCGGCGATTGCCATGCTCGCGCGCGCAACCGTCGACGTCGCCTTGGCAGTAAGGCCCAGATAGAGCGTAGAGCCCTCGGAGGTTGCCAAATCACGGGAAACCTGGCTTAGCGCGCCGGTGCTCGAGCCACCCAGACGCTCAAACAGAACGCGTGATTCGTCCGCCGACACCACGCGCGCCCACTGACGGCGCGCCTCGCGCTCGATGGAATGGGCCTCGTCGATTACCCAATGACGAATCGGAGGCAAAATCCTGCCCTCGGCCGCGACGCTGCGGAACAGCAGGGAATGGTTGGTGACCACCACATCGGCATGCGCCGCACGACGGCGAGCGCCGTGGACCAAACATTTATCAGGGAAAAACGGGCAGAGGCGACGAGCGCACTCGCGCGAGGCCGTCGTAAAGTCGGGACGGTTGACGCTGCGCCACCGAATGCCGAGCGAGTCGAGGTCGCCATCGGCTGATTGGCAGACGTACGCCATAATGACCGCGACCGCCGTGAGCGTGTCCGCCGGATCGCGCTTGGTGGTAATCTCGACCTGGCTGCGGCTCATGCGCTCTAGCTTGCGCAGGCACGGATAGTGGTCATAGCCCTTGAGCGCGCAAAATGACAGACCACCGTCCAGTTGCTCGGCAAGTTTTGGCAGCTCATGGTACATGAGCTGGTCGGCAAGATTGTTCGATTTGGTCGCAATACCAACCGTGATGTTGTTACGGCGCGCTGCCTCGGCAAAAGGTACCAGATAGGCCATCGATTTGCCGACGCCTGTGCCTGCCTCAATTACTCGATGAGTGCCCGTGACCAGCGCATCGCGGACCTCGAGCGCCATCGCGATCTGCTCATCACGCGGCTCGTAGGTGGGATACATGCGATTGACTAGGCCACCTGGCGCATAGTCTGCCTCAATCTCCTCACGACTCGGCATCTTGAGAACCGGCAGTTCATCGGCGTCCACCCGATCGTCGGCGCGATCGGCCTTGAGAACGTCAACACGAGCGGCGCTGAGAGAGAAGATAGAACCAGGGTTCTGCCCTGCCAAGAATGAGAAGATAGGACGATAGGACCAAGGCACGTCCGGATGCATGTCGGCTAGGCGCGCCATGAGGCCCTGGGGCAAGTCGGTGAGCGCCACGAGCAACACGCGCCATACGCCACACAGGGCGTCGACGTCGGCATTGGCACGGTGTGATACCGAGTCGCAGCCAAACAGATCGGCCATAAAAGACAGCTTGTGCGAGGCCAGGCGCGGAAGCGCGATGCGCGACAGCGCCAGCGAATCGATCCAAATATCGCTCACGTTGACGCCGCCTTTGACCGACTCGATAAACGAGCGGTCGAACGTGGCGTTGTGTGCGATCACCGGGCAGCCACCGACAAAATCGGCGAGAGCGGCGACGGCCTCAACCGCCGACGGGGCATCTGCCACATCGGCATTTGTAATGCTCGTGAGCTCGGTAATCTCGGCGGGAATCAGCTGTTTGGGATGCACGAAGGTATCGAAGCGGTCGATGACCTCGCGGCCCGAAAGACGGGCCGCCGAGATCTCGATCAGCTCGTTGTCCTGCACCGAAAGACCCGTGGTCTCGGTATCGAGGACAATCACATCTTCCTCGATAAGGCCGAAGGACTGCGTTTTGGCGCGGTCGGCAAGCGTGGCATAGGAGTCGATGACAAACTGCGGCGTTCCTGACGAAACCGCGTCCTCGATTAGCATGCAATGCCCGCTCGACGAAGGCCCATACGGATCAGGCTGTCACAGACCTGCGGGAACGTCATGTCGTCGGTGTGGCGGATCTCATCCGGATACAGCGACGTATCGGTCATGCCGGGAATGGTATTGGTCTCGAGGATAATGGGACCGTCTTCGCTCACAATAAAGTCGCTGCGCGAGATACCCAGGCAACCGAGGGCCTTGTGAGCGGCACAGGCAAGTTCCTGAGCGCGAGCGTAATTCTCGGGTGAAATCTGCGCCGGAATGCGATGGATATCCGTAGGGTCGACATACTTCACGTCCAGATCGTAGAACTCGCAGTCCTCGGGCTTACGAATCTCGACAATCGGCAGGGCGCGCACGTCATCTTCGCCGTATACGCCGACGGTGATCTCGGTACCCTCGATGCACTTCTCGACCAGCACTTTGTCGCCGTACTCAAACGCCTTGGCGATTGCCGCGGGCAGCTCGGAGGGCTCATGGACCAGGGAAATGCCATAGCTGGAACCGTTGACGGCCGGCTTCACAAAGCAGCGCTCGCCACAAACCTCGACGATATGATCGATATCGACTTCGTCGCCCACCTCGAGCGCAAGGCCGGGGGCAATGGGAATGCCCGCTTTGGCGTATAGGAGCTTAGAGACCTCCTTGTCGGCACCGCAGGCGCTGGCAAGTACGCCCGAGGCCGTGTAGGGGATACCCAGGGTCTCCATGGCACCCTGCATGGCGCCATCCTCACCGCCGGCGCCGTGCATGGCGATAAATGCCACATCGAATCCGCCGGTCGCCATGGTTACCATAAAGTCATCAGCGGCCGTGTCAAGCAGCTCCACCGAGGTGTAGCCGGCTTCCTTCAGCGCCACCACAACGTTCTTTCCCGAATCGAGCGAGATCTCGCGCTCGGCGGAATGACCGCCCGCCAAGACCGCTACGTGCATGTTCTCTAGGCTTTTACCCGGCATGGGCAGACTCCTCCTCTATAATTTCTGCAGCTGATACCATATTGTAGCGATACCCTCTACGTTTCCCCAAAATCGAAAGGCTTCCATGAATCCCAGGACTAAATCTCAGGACATTCGCGACTTGAGCCAAAACGATATTCGCGAGCTCGTGGCCGAACTTGGCCAGCCTGCCTTCCGCGCGAAGCAGCTCATCGAATGGGTCTTTGAGAAGAACGTTTGTTCGTTTGACGATATGACCAACCTCCCCAAGGCTTTCCGTGAGCAGCTTAAAGAGGCTTTTGCCTTTGATACGCCGACTGAACTCACCAAGCAGGTTTCCAAAGATGGCTCGCGCAAGTATCTGCTCGAGTACCACGATGGCATTTCCGTCGAGACTGTTGGCATGCCACGTCGTAACAAGCTTTCCGTCTGCGTTTCCACCCAGGCAGGCTGCGGCATGGGCTGTGCCTTTTGCGCTACCGGTCTCAACGGCCTCAAGCGCTCTCTGACCGCTCAAGAGATCGTCGACCAGGTGCTTCATGTATCCAACGACTTTAGCGAGCGTGCCACAAGCGTTGTCTTCATGGGCCAGGGCGAGCCGTTTGCCAACTACGACGAGGTTCTCAAGGCACTGCGTATCCTCAACGACCCCGATGGCATCGGTATCGGCGCTCGTCACCTCACCGTCTCTACCAGCGGCGTTATTCCCGGTATTCGCAAATTTGCCGATATCCCCGAGCAGTTCACGCTTGCCGTTTCCCTGCATTCCGCCATCCAGTCGACGCGCAATAAGCTCATGCCCGGTGTTAAGAAATACACGCTGCTTCGCCTTCACGAAGCGCTTCAGCTCTACACCGAGAAGACTGGCCGCCGCCCGACCTATGAGTATGCCATGATCGAAGGCGTCAACGATACGAATCCCGAGATGCAGGCACTCTGCGACTTCTGCGAGGGAACGCTGTGCCACGTTAACCTGATTCAACTTAACGACATCGAGGGCAGTCCGCTCAAGCCGTCGCCGATTCATAAGGTTGAGGATCTTCAGCGTCGTCTTGAGTCCCGTGGCATCGAGACCACGATTCGTAACTCCCGTGGTAACGATATTGACGCCGCTTGCGGACAGCTGAAACAGCGCTTCAAAGTTCAGAAGAACGCATAGGGGAGTCGCACTCCAAAACGTTTCATGTGAAACATCGGACGGCCCCTGTTGCAGGATATGCAACAGGGGCCGTTTCATTTATTGACCTCAATTTTGGACCGCTGCTAGCTTCCCCATTGTTTACGGACAAAATAAGCGGCCCTTGTCTCATGAATCAGACAAGGGCCGCTCAAAATATGCAGGGTAATTGTTAGGTACCTAATAGCCTACATTTTCCCATTGGTTGCTAACCCAACCTTGATTAATCTTAGGATTTTTTGTTACCTGAGCAGTGCGCATGGCAACATCTTCTGTCATAACATCCATTTTCTTCTTGGAAGAATCGACAATATCTTGCGCACCACGAAGCAAACGACCTCGAAGTTCATCGTCTGTCGCGATCTTATAGCCAGCAAAGGCACCGGCCGCGACAGTCGTCACCAATGCAATCGCAGTTAAAATCTTATTCCTCATCTTGGCCTCCTTGATCAAACTGAATCATTTCACCAAGAATACGAGAGAGCTCTTCCTCGTCTTTAAACTCAATCTCAATCTTATTCTTTCCACGCGAGCTTTTCACGCGCACATTGGTATTAAATACCTGACGAAGTACACGCGCAGCCTTTTTAAAAGACTGAGGCGTTGCAGG
>DXMB01000023.1:0-28676 GCA_019414425.1 Collinsella sp. | reverse complement strand
TGCTTAAAGCCAAACGAGAACACGTGGACATCCATAAGCTGCTGGTCGGACAGCTCGGAAAAAGCCATGCGCAGCTTGTTGCGCAAGGCAGAAGTGCGCAAGCGGCTCGTGTCGATAATCATATCGGCTCGATCGCGAACGCCCTGCAGCTGCAGACGTTCACGCTGAATAGCGTCGGCCGTGGTCTCCCCCGGCTTTGCAATGGGATGGCGACGACGGTTTTCGCTATACCGGCGAATCAGCACCTCGTCAGACGCCTCGAGAAACACAATGTCGCAGCTCATCTCGCGCTCTTCCAGTGCGGCAACAGCATCGAGCAGTTCATCGAACAAGCCCTGGCTACGCAGGTCGCAGGTAACGGCAAGGTGCCTGCCCACGCCCGTATTGATGCCAACGAGCTCAGCAAGCTGGGCAATCAGGCGTGGGGGCAGGTTGTCGATACAAAAATAGCCCATGTCCTCAAACACATGCATGGCTTGCGTTCGGCCCGAGCCGGACATTCCGGTGATGATAACGATATCGGGGATACGCTCCGAGCGCTCCGCCGCATCCATGGCATCTCCCTTTTGCATGTGTGCCTCCTAAAATAAGCGCGGGACCCGGCCAGCGGATCCCGCGCGATCAATTGCCTTTATTGAGTATACCGCCCCAAGCGGATACAAGGCCCGTCTTACGCCTCAAGCGCAGCCTTGAACCAACTTGTAATACTCGTGGGGTGCGTGATAGCGGTGCCGACGACAACGGCCCACGCGCCGGCGTCGATTGCAGCGCGAGCCTCCTCGGGCGTATGCACGCGACCCTCGCAAATGATGGGAAGGCCGGGAAATTCCTCGGTCGCCTGACGCAGGAGCGGCAGGTCGGGGCCATCGGCCATGGTGCAGTCGATGGCGGCGACACCGTGAGAGAGTGTGGTGGATACCAGGTCGAAGCCCATATCAACCGCACGGCGAATGTCCTCGATGGTGGCACAATCCGCCATCAGGAGCACACCCTCCTCGTGCAGCGGGCGGAAGGTATCCTCGACCGACTTGCCATCGGGACGCGGACGATCGGTGGCGTCGATCGCCACGATATCGGCACCCGCAGCAACGCAGGCACGAGCGTGACGCAGCGTCGGCGTGATGTAAACGCCCTCGTGCCCGTCCTTCCACAGACCGATGACGGGAACCTCACAGCAACCCTTAATGGCGGCAATGTCGGCAAGGCCCTGGCAGCGAATGGCGGCGGCGCCGCCAAGCTCGCAAGCGCGAGACATTTGAGCCATGGTCTCGGGCGTACGAAGCGGCTCGCCCATATACGCCTGAACGCTCACGACGAGCTTGCCCTTCAGGGACTGGATCAAAGGATCAACGGTCATGTTCGACTCAACCTTTCTCAAAACAGCCTTCTGAGACACCGCACCTTGACGTTCAAACCGTCGCTCGCGTACCGAAGTACGCTTCGCTCCTCTTTCACGTCAATCTGCGGCACCTCAGAAGGCGCACTTGGTAGTTATGTTTACTTCAACGATGCAAGAAGGTGTTCGGCGGCACCGATGAGCGGCGCGTCGCCCTCCAGAGAGCCGATGAGAATCGGCGTGTCCTGAAGCGGGTCGAGCGCCTGGCTGGCATAGCCCTCGTGCACCGAGTCCTTCCACGTCTGTGAACGCCAATCGGGACCTTGGTGAATCACGCCGCCCGAAAGCACGATGACCTCAGGGTCCAGGATGTTAGCGAGCGAGCCCAGGCTGGCGCCCAGCGCAAAGCCGGCGTCATGAATGACCTCGGTCGCCTTTGCGTCGCCTGCGCGGCACAGGTCGTTCACGTCACGGCCGACCGAAGGACGGCTGGGGTCGACGCGGCCAAAACGCTCATCGTACATGCGCCCGATTGATGTTCCGGAAGCAACCGACTCCAGATGGCCGGAACGCCCGCAGGCGCAGGTAATGCCGGCGGCAGCCGAGCACTCGATGTGGCCCATATGGCCGGCAGCACCATGGAAGCCCTGCATCACGCGGCCGTTCTCGACATATGCGCCGCCGATGCCCGTACCGATGCCAAGACACAAGACGGAGAACTTGCCCTTGCCGACGCCCCAGTGGGCCTCGCCCAGAGCATGAGCCTGCACGTCGCCTACAACGGCAACGGGAAGGCCGAGGTCCTCGCGCAGACGCGGCCCCAACTGAACGCCGGACCAGCCGGGCATAATCTCATTGGCATACGCGATGGCGCCCGTCTTGGGGTCGACGACACCGGCAGCGCCGATGCCAACTCCGAGGACCTCGACATCGGGATTTGCCTCAAGAGCTGCCTTGATAGACGCCTCGATGCGCTGGAAGACCGCTTCGCCACCCTCCTGGGCCTCGGTGGGAACCTCAGCCTCAAAAACGGGATGGGGCACACCGCCGTCAGCCGGGTACTCCATGATGGCAGTCGCGATCTTAGTTCCGCCGATATCGACAGAGCAGACGTACTTGTTCTCCATGTCGTTCTCCTTCGGAGACAAAACAACTACAGGAAATGCGCCGTCAGGCTAGCCGTCACAGCGCGGTAAAGGTTTTCCAGGTGCCCGAGATCGCCGAGAAACCGTGCGGCCATTGGCCTAATGGGTCATGGCCGCACGGTTGAACGGCGAGGTCGGGTGCCTGGGAAAGCTTTAAAGGAGACCGTTGTCCTGGAGGACCTTGCGAATCGCCTCGACGTTCTCACCGGTCATGGCCTTCACCGGGCGCGGCATGGTCGGGCTGTCGAAGATGCCCATGAGGTTCATAGCGGTCTTGAAGGCGCCGACGCCACCGGCATAGCCCTGGACGCCCGAGGTGACATCCCAGATGTGCGAAATCTCATTGAGGCGATCCTGCTCGGCCTTGACGGTAGCCCAGTCACCAGCCTGAGCGGCCTTCCACTGACGAACGTAGCCCTCGGGCTCAACGTTGGCGAGGCCCGGAACGGAACCGTCGGCGCCACCGAGATAGGCACCGTCGACGACGACCTCATGGCCGGTAAGGATGCTCATCGGATGGCCGTTCTTCTCGTTCTCCTGAATGAGGTAGCGGAACGAGATGTCATCGCCCGAGGAATCCTTGACGCCAGCCAGGACGCCCTCGGCGCCGAGCTTAGCAAGGAGCTTCCAGGGGAGCTTGGTGTGGACGCACACGGGGATGTCGTAGGCGAAGATGGGCAGGTCGAGTTCCTCGTGAAGGATGCGGAAGTGCTCCTCGACCTCGGTCATGCCCTGCAGGGCATAGAACGGGCAGGTGGCGACGAGCGCATCGGCGCCCAGCTCCTGAGCGACCTTGCCGTGCTCGATCATGCGCTCGGTCTCGGTGTCGATGATGCCGACCAGAACGGGAACGCGGTGGTCGACGATACGGACGGCCTCTGCGACAATCTGGCGACGGCGCTCGTCGGTGGAGAAGACGACCTCGCCCGAGGAGCCCAGGAAGAACAGGCCATCGACGCCGGCATCGATCATGCGGTTGATGCTGCGCTCAAAGGAGGCAACGTCGAGCTGGTGGTCTTCGGTATCGGGAACAACGACGGGAGGGATAACGCCGGTGAATTTCTGAGTTGCCACAAGAATCTCCTTAGTTGTCTGGCGGGCAGCCCTATGCCGCCCACTCTTGTTGGCGGTGTCCAGGCCGTCTAGGCCAAAGAACACGAATAGAACGTTTGGTTAAAGAAGTCGACGACTTCGTTTTCGAACGCATTGATGCGCTCGTGAGCGTATTTGGCATAGATGATATGCCTCCGGTCACACTCAAGACCGTTGAATACGGCAAACTGGCCCTTGGGATCACTCACGGTATCCATGAGCGATGTGCCCATGAGCACCGAGCCACGAACCCGAGGCGACAGCGTCTCGAGACCGCTGGGAAGCGGATTGGCAAGCGCCGTGCAGGCAAGGCCCCGCTCGTCCAGAGCAGAAACCGCCAGCGCGACACCGCCGCCAAGGCCCTCGCCCCATGCAAAGATGCGGTCGGGATCCATGCCATCAAGGTTGCGCGCAACCTTCGCCAACGCGCAGCCCCAACGGACACGCTCGACAAAAGCAGGCGAGGTAATCCCCTGCTGCAGATCGCTGGATCCAATAGTCTCATCGTCCAGCGCAAGCACGGCATATCCCATGGCGGCAAACCGCGTCATGTGATGCCATCCCCGCACGGGTCGGTCGATGTCATGGAACATCAGACACAGCGGAACAAGCTCGGATCTTCGGGCGCAACCAGAGGGCTCAATCAAACGGCCGTGCACGACATACCCGCCGAGCTCAAAGGAAACCTCGGAGTAGCGCGCGCACGGATTGGCGAAATCAATCGCCGTAACGGTCAGCCCGCAAACCTCAAGGTCCGAAGCGGCTGTCTCCAACTCGGAAACATCCGCAGAAGCATCGCCGCGCCAATCCCGGAAATCAGAGAGCCTTGACGAAACCGTCCCAGCAATTCCCGCAAGCTCGGGGACAATCAGCTCATCGATATTGCTCTCGCACTTAGACATGAGCCTCCCCTCCCTTGCAGAAAAATGGAATGATCAGATCGTCAAAATCCTGAATCTCCTCGTGACCGAAGCCTTCAAAGAACTCATGACGCTTTTCACAGGTCAGGTTGTTGTAGACTGCAAACTGCGTCGCCGGAGGACAGACGATATCGGCTGTGCCCGTGCCAAACAGCACGGGGCATTTGACTATGGGGGCAAAGTTCTTGGAATCGAAGTACGCCAGCTTGGCATAGGCCTCGTCAATACGAGTCGAGTCCTCGTCAAACCAGCGAGACCAATAGCGCAGACCCTCGTAGGCAATGTCGTCGGCATCCAAATCCCAGACCAGGCGGAAATCCGACAGGAAGGGATAGAGGATGGCGGCGCGATTGATAAGCTCGCTGTTAAGCGCACAGGTCGCAATGCCCAAACCGCCGCCCTGCGATGCGCCGTTCACAAATACACGGGCAAGATCGATGCCCTCGAGCTCACGAACAATACGGCAAAGAATGCGGATATCTTGGTGCAAGCGGACATAGTAGAGGTTGGCCGGGTCGCCGTCGATACCGGCGACGATATGGCCCGCGACCGTCGTGCCCTCAAATCCACCAATGTCCTCGGAGGGACCTCCTTGGCCGGGGCAGTCGAGGGCGATGAGTGCCATGCCCATGCCCGCAAACGACGCCTGCTCAAACCAGCTGCGGCTTGCACCCGGATACCCATGGAACTGAAGTACCAATGGCACGGGCTCGTCCGAGACAGGTTTAAGGTACTTGGCGTGCAGGCGAGCGCCGCACATGCCGGTATACCAGAGATCGAAAAGCTGGCAGGTCACGGCATCGGTGACCGATGCCGCCTCGATCGCATAGTCAAGCCCGACGGCGTCAGCCTCGGCCATGCGATCCTTCCAAAAGAGATCGAAATCTGATGGACGGGACATAGCGCCTCGATATTCACCAAATTGATGTTGTAGCTCCTGAGCACTTGGCATGGCTCGTGAACCCAACCTTTCGAAATCGCAACGGAGGTGCGCCCGGCAAGGGAACCGGGCGCACGGGAGGGAAAGCGAAGTTACTCGCCGAGCTTGGGATGCAGCAGCGACGGCGCAGCGCCGAGCAGCATCTTAGTGTAGGGGTCTCGAGGATGCTGGAAAACCTGCTTGGCCTCGCCCTGCTCGACGATCTTGCCGCCATTCATAACGATGATGTCGTCAGAGATATAGCGGACCGTCTGGATGTCATGGCTGATGAACACCATGGCCAGGCCGAGCTCCTTCTTAAGGTCGGTCAACAGGTTCAGAATCTGCGCGCGGACCGAAACGTCCAGAGCCGAGGTGGGCTCGTCGGCGATGATGGCATCGGGGTTCAACGACAGGGCACGGGCAATTGCGACGCGCTGGCGCTGGCCGCCCGAAAGCTGGCCGGGAAGAACCTCGGCGGCGGAGCTGGGCAGACCGGTGAGCTCCAGGAGCTCCTTGACGCGCTTCTCCTGCTCGGCCTCGGTACCCAGGTTGTGGACGCGCATGGGGTCGAGCAGCTGCTCGCGAACGACCATGCGGGGATTGAGCGCCGTAGCCGGATTCTGGAACACGACCGAGATGACACGGCCCATGTGGCGACGGTCCTCGGCGGTACGCTTGGTTACGTCCTTGCCCTTAAAGTAGACCTTCCCGCTCGTGGGGGCCTGCAGGCCGCACATGACGTTGGCGGTGGTGGACTTACCGCAACCGGACTCGCCGACGATGCCGATCGTCTGACCGGGCATGAGCCTAATCGTTACACCCTGGACGGCGTGAACCAGGTTGGGGTGCAGAATCGAGCCGGTACGGGTCCTAAAGGTGACGTGGACGTCATCAAGGAAGATGATCGGCTCGACGCCGTTGACTGCGGTCTCGCTCATCTACATCACCTCCGCGTGAGGGGTCAAACCATTTGCCTTGAGCACCTCGTCGGGGAGCTCGGAATAGAAGTGCTCGGTGCCGGGCACGCGCTTGAAGACCGGACGGGTGTCCAGGCCAATGCGCGGATGGCTCGAGCGGGGCGCGAAGCGATCGCCCTTGGGGAAATCGCGCGGGCTCGGAACGGCGCCGGGCACCTGGTGCAGACGGCCCGAACCGCTCTCGATGGACAGAACGGAGCCCAGAAGACCGCGGGTGTACTCGTGGATCGGGTTAGTGAGCAGCTCCTTGGTGGGCGCCTGCTCGATAACCTGACCGGCGTACATAACCGTGATGTTATGGGCGACCTCGGCGACCAGCGCCAAGTCATGCGAGACGAAGATCATGGCAAAGCCGAGCTTGGCCTGAAGGTCGTTGAGCAGCTTGATGACCTGCTTCTGGACGGTAACGTCCAGAGCGGTCGTGGGCTCGTCGCAGATGACCAGCTTGGGGTCGCGGGTAAGGGCCATAGCGATCAGGACACGCTGACGCTGGCCACCGGAAAGCTCATGCGGGTAGCTCTCGAGCGTACGCTTGGGGTCGAGGCCCACGAGCTCCAGGAGTTCCTCGGCGCTGCGGGTGCCGCCGCGCTTGGTGAGCTGCTTCATCTGGGCAGAGATGAGCATGGAGGGGTTGAGCGAGGACAGGGCGTCCTGATAGACCATAGCGATATCGGTACCGCGCAGGCCGAACCACTCCTTCTTGCTCATCTTGAGCAGGTCGCGGCCCTCCCAGAGGACCTCGCCGGAAAGGTGCTCGTCATCGTCGGTCAGGCCCATGATGGCCAGCGTGGTGATGGACTTACCGCAACCGGACTCGCCCACCAGGCCCATGGTCTGACCAGGACGGACGTCAAAGTTGACATGGTCGACGACGTTGATATCGCCGTGATGCTCAAACTGAATGCAGAAGTCACGGACCGAGAGAATCGGTTCGACAGACTCGTCGGGCACATGGCGATCGTCACGCTTGAGCTCGACATCGCGCAGGGCGCCAAGGCGAGCGGAGAGGGACTGGGCCTGCTCCTTGTAGGCGCGAACGGGGTCGGAGACCAGCAGGTCGGCCTCGCGACGCTTGGAGGAATCGGTCGGATCCAGGGCGGCGGAGGGAGCAGCGGCCATGGCGTCGGTAATGCCCTCGGAGAGGATGTTGAGCGCCAGGCAGGTGATCATGATGGCCAGGCCCGGGAACAGCGCCTGCCACCAACGGCCGGCGAGCACGCCGCCGCGGGCGTCGGCGAGGATGTTGCCCCAGGTAGCGGTGGGCTCCTGGATACCAGCGCCGATGAAGGTCAGCGAGGCCTCGAAGATGATGGCGTCGGCGACCAGGGTAACGGTGAAGACCATGATCGGGGCGATGCAGTTACGCAGAACATGCTTGATCAAAATCCACGGAGCCTTGGCGCCGGAAACGATGACCGCGCGGACATAGTCCTCGCCGTACTCGGACACGATGTTGGCGCGCACGATACGGGCAATCTGCGGAGTGTACATAAAGCCGATGGCGAAGATGATCGACGGCACGGAGTTGCCCAGGATGGAGACGAAGACGGCCGCGAGGGCGATGCCCGGGATGGACATGATGATGTCCAGGATACGCATGATCGTCTCGGAAACGGCCTTGCGCGAAACCGCCGCAAGGGCGCCCACGACCGAGCCGCAGACCAGAGCCATGGCAGTGGCGCCAAAGCCGATAATCAGCGAGTAACGACCACCGTAGAGCATGCGCGACAGAATGTCGCGACCCTTATCGTCGGTACCGAAGATAAATCCGTTGCCGGGAGCCTGGCGAGCCGTAAAAATCTCGACCGGGCTATAGGGGGCAAGAAGGGGCGCCAGAATCGCAGTCAGGGCGACCAGCACCAACACGACGGCGGCAATCTTAGAAGACAGCGTCATCTTCTTCCAGCCACCGAGCTTGAGCCCCTTGGAGGCAGCCTTCTCGAGCTGCTCGGTTTGCTTCTCTCGAATCTTTACCATAATCTACACCGTCCTGATGCGCGGGTTGATGAGCAGGTAGAGCATGTCAACCACGATGTTGATGATGATGAAGGCAAGAGCAACGACGATAACGACGCCCTGAACCAGGTTCGCCTCGTTGCCCTGAACGCCCTGCAGAATCGCGGTGCCCATGCCGGGGAGGTTGAAGATAACCTCGATGACGACGGCGCCGCCCATGAGGTAACCGATCTTAAGACCGAGGGTGGTGACCGGGGTGATCAGCGCATTGCGAAGAACGTTGATGCCGACGACGACCTTCTCGGGAACGCCGGCGCCGCGAGCCATACGGACATAATCCTTATCGAGCTCCTCGACCATGGCGGTACGCACGATACGAGTCATCTGGCCCGTCAGCGGAAATGCCAAGGCGATAGCGGGCATGATCATACGTCCCAGATAGCCAGCCGGATTCGTGGTGAAGTGAGGCAGAGCACCCGATGCCGGAAGCACCTTAAGGTAGGAAGAGAACAGCAGGATCAACAGAACGGCAAGCCAGAACGACGGGGTTGCCAAGCCGGCGATGGAAAAGACGCGGATCACTTGGTCCGGCCATTTGTCGCGATACAGTGCCGCGATGACGCCGAGTAAAAACGAAACGACCGCACCGATGGCAAGGCCGATGAAGGTCAGCTGCATCGTGACGGGCAGGGCCGTGGAGATGCGCTTGGCAACGGAGTTGCGAGCAGCACCATAGGTGCCCATGTCGCCATGGATCAAATCGCCCATATAGCGCACGTAGCGCACAGGCCAGGGGTCGTCCAGACCATACTTCTCATGGTACTCGGCAACCGCCTCGGGCGAGGCACCGTCACCCAACGCCGTGTAGGCGGGGTCGGTCTTGGAGAACGACATAAGGAAGAACACCAGGACGGTGACGCCCAATGCCATGATCGGCAGCGCCACAAGACGCCTTCCAATCAAACGTAGCAAGTTGTTCACGTTCTCTCCCCTTTCTTTTGTCGGTAGGACCAACTGGTATATGAGTACGGATACTCATTACAAGACCCGAGCGACATCGAGGTCGCCCGGGTCTTTGTTTCAACTATGAGGATACGGTCCCAACGACCGACATCCTGCATACAGACTCAAGCGAGTCTTACGCCTTGACGGTCGCAACGCCCCTGAAGGACATGCTCGTCGTGCCGATGCCCTTGAAGCCATCGAGGGCCTCGCCGTTGGGCGCAGTGGACGGATCGTCCCAGGAAGCAGAGACGGTCTTGACGTGGACAACGGGGTACAGAACGGCGTTGTCGGCAATGATGTCGAAGCACTCGTTCCACTTCTTCTGCTGCTCATCGCCCTCAGCGGCAAGAGCCTCGTCCATGAGACCGTGGAGCTTCTGCCACTCAGCGGACTCCTTCCACGGGCAACGGGTCTGCATCCAGACGTTGTCGCCGTACCACCAGTTGAGCAGCAGGTCGGGGTCGGCGCCGAAGCAGGAAGGATCGCCAGGGGCAAGGAGGATATCGTAGGCCTCGCCGCCGTCGATGGCAGCGTAGGTGGCCGGCGAGGTATCGGTCTGGATGGTCACATCGAAGCCGAGAGCGTCGAGGTCATTCTTGACCTGGGCGGCCATGCCCTTAATCTGCTCGTTGTCGGTGGTGCGCAGGGTGATGGCACCCGGGGTGATGCCAGACTCCTCGATGAGCTTCTTAGCCTTCTTGGCGTCGGTCTTGTACACCGTGGAAGCCTCATGATAGTTGGTGAAGCTCTTGGGCAGGTAGCAGCTGGCAGCGGTGGCAAGGCCGGCGAAGGTGTTGCTGACCATCTTCTCGGTGTCGAGCGCATACATGACAGCCTGACGGACCTTGACGTTGTTCCAAGGCTCCTTGGCGACGTTGAACATGATGAAGCGGGTGCCGAAACCCTGAACGTTATCGATCTTGCAGCCGGCGCTCTCGAGCTGGTCGACGGCATCAGCGGTAACGAGCTCCATAACGAGCGTGGAGCCCTCCTGCTGAGCGGTAACGCGAGCGGTGGGGTCGGTCAGGATGCTGTACTGGATCTTCTTATCCTCGGCAGCATACTCACCGTTGTACTCGGGGTTGGGAACCAGGGTGATCTCGGTATCGGAGATAGAGTCGTACATCCAGGGGCCGGAGCCGATCGGCTGCTTGGCGCGATCCTCCTCGGTCTGGGTGGCCGGGGTAACGCGGACGATGGCCAGACGATCCTTGAGCAGGGAGAAGTTGGGGACCCTGGTCTTGACCGTCACGGTGCTGGCGTCCTTGGCCTCGATGGACTCGAAGGGCTGGAAGAACGGAGCATAGGTAGCGGAAGCGGCGCAAGCGGTGTAGGAGGCAACGACATCGTCAGCGGTGACCTCGGTGCCATCGGAGAACTTGGCGCCCTTGCGGATGGTGACCTCGAAAGTGGTGTCGTCCACAGACTTGGGATCGTCGGTGGCGAGCTCTTTGAAGGTGCTGTAGTCGTGGTAATCGATGCCGTAGAGGCCCTCGACGACGTGCCAGTTAGCACCCAGGCCCACAGCGGAGCCGGTGCTGGCGGGATCGAAGCTGGACGGAGCGTAAGCGGAACCAGCGGTGATCACGCCGCCGCCACGGTTGGCGGAATCGGTGGAACCGGAAGCGGAACCCTCGTCGCTAGAGCTGCCACCGCAGCCGGTGAGACCAAGCCCTGCGACAGCAGCGACGCTGCCGGTGAGGCCGAGGAACGAACGCCTGGACATACCCTTGTTGATGATGGCCATGTCTTCTCCTATCAATAGAGAATCTTACCCGGGAGCGCCTAGACGTGCCCCCGCGCAACTTGCGGACGATATATACCTTACCTACCGACGAACCCAACTGAGGTGCCGCGCTCGGCGACCGATACATACATACGCTTGAACGGTATTTGCTACCGTTCACCGAATTCATTGACAAACGATTCGCCAGACAGTATGTATCGACGAGGTGAGATATCAGTCTTCGTCAACCCGCAGGATAGCAGGGTTGTTCACCATGGCTAGTCAAACGTTTTAGCGTTAATTAAACCCGAAATCGGCTGGTAATCGCCGTGAAATAAATGATTGAAAATCACGCAATCATGTATATCAGTTGTTTAGAGGCGTGTTTAGTTTTCGGATTGCTTTGCCGCCGCCTCGGCGCGCTCGGCATTCCATGCAACGAGCGCCTCGTGAACCGCTTTGGCGACATCGGCAGGAATGCCTCGAACTTCCGCGATCTCTTGCTCGCTCGCCGCGCGCAAACGCTTCATCGAGCCAAAATGGCGCATAAGGGCACGTTTTCTGGTGGGTCCCACGCCTGGAACGTCATCGAGTACCGAAACCGTCATGGCTTTATCGCGCAATTCGCGATGGAACGTGATGGCAAAACGGTGCGATTCATCGCGCACCTGTTTAATTAGATAGAGCGACGCGGACCCGGTCGGCAGCACGACGGGAGTCTCGTCCCAAGGCACGAAAACCTCCTCATCGGCCTTTGCCAAGCCACAAACTGGTATATCGAGCCCAAGAGCCTCAAGTTGCTTGATCGCAGCGGTCAATTGCGGCTTACCGCCATCGACAACGAGCAAATCGGGGCGCGAGCCAAAGCGCTCGTCGGCCATGCGCTCGGGAGCATAACGTCGTCCCAAAACCTCGGACATCGACACGAAGTCGTTTGCCTCGTCCAATTCGGCCTGAATTTTAAAACGACGATACTGACTCATGTCGGCGCGCCCGTTGGTAAACACCACCATCGAGGCGACCGTAAAGGTGCCATGCAGTGTAGAGATATCGAAGCACTCGATACGCAACGGCGGCGATGGCAGCGCCAACGCACTTTCGAGCTCCAGGAGCGCTTGATTGGTGCGGTCGTCAGCGTACCCCGTTCGCATCATGTAGCGCATGAGGGCATGGCGCGCATTTTTGGATGCCATATCGAGCAGACGGTGCTTTTCGCCACGCTGCGGCCTATGGAGATGGCAGGAACGCTCACGCTTGCCCGCAAGCCACTCCCCCAGCGCTTCCGCATCCTCAAGCTCGACGGAAAGGTTGACCTCAGCTGGAATATCAGCCGTCTCGTCGTAATAGCGCTTAAGAAAGCCCGACTGGAGCTCTTCCTCGTCAACATCAAGACCCTTGTCGAGAATGAACTCGCAGGTGCGAACTGTTCGGCCCTCGCGAACGACGAAGACGCAAGCGGCGGAGATGGTCTCCTCGCGATAGAAACCGATGACATCTATATCGACACTGGAGGGAAAAACGACTTGCTGACGATCGTCCAGACCCCTGATGACCTCCAAACGACGTTTGACGCGTGCCGCGCGCTCAAAGTCGAGCGCCTCAGCGGCATCCGTCATCTCGGAGGTCAGCTCATCGACGACATCCTTGCGATGGCCCGACAAAAAGCGCTCGACACGCTTGACGTTCTTGGCATAGTCTGCCGGGGAAATCGCGCCGACACACGCACCCGGGCCACGCCCGACATGGTAGTCAAAGCAGGGGCGCCCGTTTTGCGCGCAAATCATATTGACGATGTCTTCCTCGCCCTTGTGGGACTCGACGATACGGCGACAACGACGCCACTCCGCACAGGATGCGGAGCAGATGGGGATAACCTTGCGCAGCGTATCTATCGTCTCACGTGCCGCGCGGCTATCGGTATAAGGTCCAAAATAGCGCGTTCCCGGCTTATGACGCTCACGCGTGTATTTGATAGCGGGATACAGGTCGCCCTTTGTAATGGCGATAAAGGGGTAGCTCTTGTCATCCTTGAGGTCGACGTTAAAGTACGGATGGTACTGACCAATCAAATTGCGCTCGAGCACCAACGCCTCGTGCTCGGTCTCCACCACGATATAGTCAAAGCTCGCCACCAGCTGCATCATCAGCGGGATCTTCTGGCGCTCGTCCTGCAGCGTCACGTACTGACGCATACGGGCGCGCAGGTTTTTCGCCTTGCCCACGTAGATGACATCGCCCTTGGCGTCTTTCCAAAGGTAGCAGCCGGGCTGCGTGGGAACGCGCGAAACCTGCTCGGCAAGCGTTGGAATGTTGTCGTGACCGGCCACGCGCACCTACTTGCGACGAATCAGCGCCGAGACCTCGGGCATCTTAAGGACGACGGCAAGGCCAAAGGTAACAGCAAGCGAGACGACACCCGCAACGCAAACGTAGCCAAGAGTAATCAGAATCGAGCCGCCAAGTGCCCCGACAAAGTGCTCAAGCGCCCACATGACGCCGGCGCCTGCGGCAGCACCCAGGCCACCGAGCAAAAGGCCAAAGAAACCGCCATGCAGGATAGATTTAACCTGAAGACCACGCAGACGACGACGCAGCCACCACAGCGAACAGCCGACCAAGATCACGTAGTCAACGACATACGAAAGCGCGATTGCCGGCATACCGAAGCCCAGCACAACGCCAAACAGCAGAACCGAGCCGGCCTGGCCGATGGCGGAATACAGACAATAGCGGCTATAGGGCTTCATGTCGAGCAAGGCAGAGAAGCTCTTCTGCATCAGCACGACCACGCCGTAGAGCGGCAGGGAAAGTGCCAGGTAGATAAGGAACTCCGACACCAGCGCCACACCGGACTCATCGAACTTGCCAGCGCAGTAGATCATGTTGAGCGGACGCGCGAAGACAATCAGGTACAGCGCGAATGGAATCAGGAAGAACAGCATCTGGGCGACGCCACGCGAAATGCCCGTGCGGACGCTGTCGTAATCCTTCTCCTGTGCGTCGTGAGAGAGCTCGGTATAGAGCGCCGTCGAAAGCGAGGCGGCAATCAGCGCGTAGGGCAGCGTGTACCACAGGCGCGCATAGGCGATGACGGAAGGACCAGTCTCGGACTGGACCACCAGCGCAGCAGCGTTGGTGATAGAAGTCGAGACAAACATGCACACCGTGGCGAGCAGCGTCGGGATACCGAGCGCAATCGTCTGGCGCAGTGCGGGGTCCTTAAAGTCGATATGGATATGGGGATGCACGCCGTGCTTGCCAAGCGCGGGGATCTGACATGCCATCTGAACAAAGACACCGAGGGTCGTACCGGCCGCAATCAAGATGATGCCGGCACGTTCGCCAAACTGTGCGGACACGGGCGCAAAGCCCATAAAGCTCGCAATGACGATCACATTGTTGAGGACCGGGGCAAACGTCGACCAGAAGTAGTCGCGGTGTGCGTTGAGAACGCCCGAGAACACCGAGCCCAAACCATAAAACAGAATCTGGATGGCGAAGAAACGGAACATGAACGCAGCGGTATCCATGCTGCCGCCGTCACCCGAAAGGAACGATTGCGTCCAAATAAAGCCCGGAGCGAACACGGTCCCCAGCAACGAAATGCCACCCAGCACCAATAGCAGAATACCGAGCAGGTTGCCCACGTACTCGTTCGAGGCCTCGCGACCCTGCTCACGCCTCACGCCCATGTACACGGGCAAAAACGCCGTCACGAGCATGCCGCCCATCACGAGTTCGTAGAGCATATTGGGCAGGTTGTTGGCGACCTGATAGGAGGACGAGAGCAGCGACATGCCGATAGCGGCCGCCATTGCCCATGTGCGGATAAAGCCGGTGACGCGAGACACGATGGTCAGGATGGTCATAAGCCCGGCGGAACGACCAACCGTGGAGTAGTCCGACGAGCCCATATCATCAGTGCCATCTCGCGACGAAGAAGCTTCGGATGAGGGTGTCTGAGGCGCAGATTCTTTTGCAAAATGAGCTCCGCACTTCAATTCTTCCTGCGGCATCGCTCAGTCCTCTCTCGTAATCGGGGCGACCGTCGCCCCGCAAAATGCAATTAAATCATCGGGTGCAAGCTCAAGCTGATAACCACGCTTGCCTCCCGAAATAAAAATGGTATCCCAAAGGACACATGTCTCATCAATGAGCGTCCGGTAGCGTTTTTTCATACCGACCGGACTGCAGCCGCCGCGAACGTAGCCAGTCGCCGCAAGCAAATCCTTCACATGCATCATGGCCAAGGACTTCTCCCCCGCGGCACGCGCGGCGGACTTTAGATCGAGCTCGTCGGCAACAGGGATGCAGCACACGACATGGTCGTTGGACGGCGTCACGCAGACCAAGGTCTTAAATCCTTGTCCGGGCTCCTCGCCAAGCTGCTCCGAAATCGCGACCCCCAGGCCCGCCGACTCATCACCATCGTCTTCGTACGTATGTAGAACATAGGAAATGCCGGCGCTTTCCAGCTCGCGCATCGCATTGGTTTTTGGCGTCTTTACAGCCTTTGCCATGGCATATCCTTTCCCTCGCATTCGGACGCAAGGATTAAGTATATGTCCAATTCGGCTGCATACGTCACTTCGACACAGCAAGCGCCATCGAATCACAAGGAGTCGATGGCGCCCATAAACTGAATCGCCTATTTATTGAGCATCAAGTTGAGCCTGACGCTCCCGGTCACGCCTGAGCAACGGCGCCAAAAACTTGCCCGTATAACTTTGCGGACAGTCCGCAACCTGCTCCGGTGTGCCCGAAACCACGACGGTTCCGCCGCCGTTACCGCCCTCGGGGCCCATATCGATCAGGCGGTCGGCAACCTTGATGACATCAAGGTTGTGTTCAATCACCAGCACCGTGTTGCCCGCATCGACCAAGCGCTGCAGCACATCGAGCAGCTGGCGGACGTCCTCAAAATGAAGGCCGGTCGTCGGCTCATCCAAAATATAGAACGTCTTGCCCGTCTGGCGTCGATGAAGCTCCTTGGCGAGCTTCACACGCTGCGCCTCGCCGCCCGAGAGCGTCGTGGCGGGCTGGCCCAGGCTCACGTAGCCCAAGCCTACATCGTACAGCGTCTGGAGCTTGCGCTTAATCTGCGGGATATTCCCAAAGAAGGCCAGTGCCTCGGTGACGCTCATGTCGAGCACGTCCGAGATGGTCTTACCACGGTAGGTGACCTCAAGCGTCTCGCGGTTATAGCGTTTGCCGCCGCAGACCTCACAGGGGACATAGATATCGGGAAGGAAGTGCATCTCGATCTTAATTTGTCCGTCGCCCTTGCATGCTTCGCAGCGACCGCCGCTCACGTTAAAGGAGAAACGTCCCGGCGAGTAGCCACGCGCCTTCGACTCCGGCGTACTCGCAAACAGCGCGCGAAGATCATCCCACAGGCCAATGTACGTAGCAGGGTTGGAACGCGGCGTGCGACCAATCGGCGACTGGTCGATATCGATAACCTTATCGATACACTCGATGCCCTCGATTTTCTTATACGGACCCACAGGGCGCGTCGAACGGTGAATGGCATTCGTAAGGGCAGGTGCGATGGTGTCGGTAACCAGGGAGCTCTTACCCGATCCCGACACGCCGGTAACGACCGTAAGCGTACCAAACTCGATCTTGGCGGTAACGTTTTTGAGGTTGTTGGCGCGGGCGCCCGTGATCTTAAGGCAGCCGCGACCGGGCTTGCGGCGCTCATCGGGAACCCGGATCATTCGTTTGCCGGTCAGATAAGCGCCCGTCATCGACTCGGGACACGCCATGATATCGGCAGGCGTTCCCGCCGCGACTACGTGTCCGCCGTTCACGCCCGCGCCGGGGCCCATGTCGATCACATAGTCGGCAGCACGAATCGTATCCTCATCATGCTCGACGACGATGACGGTATTGCCGATATCGCGTAGGCGCTCAAGCGTCTTGATCAGGCGCTCGTTATCGCGCTGATGGAGGCCAATCGATGGCTCGTCCAAAATGTACAGGACACCCATGAGGCCGGCGCCGATCTGCGTTGCCAGGCGAATGCGCTGGGCCTCGCCTCCGGAAAGCGTCGCCGAGGCACGATCGAGGGTCAGATAGTCGAGTCCGACATCGACCAGAAAACGCAGGCGCTCCAGGATTTCCTTGACGATGCGTCCGCCGATAAACTGTTGGCGCTCGGTGAGTTCCAGGCCCTCAAAAAACTCGAGCGACTCACGGCACGACAGACAACAAACCTCGTAAATGGACTTGCCGCCCACGGTGACGGCGAGCATCTCGGGGCGCAAACGAGCGCCGTGGCAGCTCGAGCACGGCTCCTCGCGGATGTACTTCTCCAAGCGCGCCTTGGTGTTCTCATTCGTCGTCTCGGTATAGCGCTCGTACAGGATATTGCGCACACCCGAGAACTTGGTGTCCCACTGGCTGCGGCGCCCATCGAGCTTTTGATAGTCGACCGAAATCTTCTGGTCGCCCATGCCGTCTAAAAACGCACGACACACCCGCGGAGGCAGATCCTCCCACGGCGTATCGACGCTCACCTTAAAGTGTTTGCAGACCGCAGCGAAAATCTGCGGATAGTAGTTAGAGTTGCCAAACAGGCTGCCAAAGACCCCGTCGGCGATCGACTTCGAGGGGTCTTCGATTAGGGCCTCGGCATCGACCGTCTTCTTAAAGCCCAGGCCATCGCACTCGGGGCACGCGCCATAGGGCGCGTTGAACGAGAAATCACGCGGCTGCAGGTCATCGATGGAGTGTCCATGCTCCGGGCACGCTAACGCCAGCGAATACTCCAGCAACTCGCCTTCGGTCCCCTCGGGAGCGTCGCGGTCGGGCAGCAAGTATACGTTCACATTGCCGTGCGCCAGCGCAGTCGCCTGTTCAACGGACTCGGCAATACGGCCCAGCGAGTTCTCGCGAATCACGATGCGGTCGACCACGACCTCGATATCGTGCTTGAATTTCTTATCCAAATCGATAGGGTCATCAAGCGAGCGAACCTCGCCGTCGACACGCACGCGGCTAAAGCCCTCGGCGCGAAGGTCCTCAAACAGCTTGGTGTACTCGCCTTTTCGCCCGCGCACCACCGGTGCCAGCACAAACGCGCGGCGGCCCTCCCCCGCCGCCAGGACCTTATCGGCGACCTGGTCGGTCGTCTGGCGCTCAATGACGCGGCCGCATTCGGGACAGTGCGGGGTGCCCACACGGGCGAACAGCAGACGCAGATAGTCATAAATCTCGGTTACGGTGCCAACCGTCGAGCGAGGGTTTTTAGATGTCGTCTTTTGGTCGATCGACACCGCCGGCGAAAGGCCGTCGATTGAATCCAAGTCGGGTTTGTCCATCTGGCCCAAGAACTGGCGCGCATAACTCGAAAGGCTCTCGACGTATCGACGCTGGCCCTCGGCATAGATAGTGTCGAATGCCAGCGAACTCTTGCCCGAGCCAGAAAGACCGGTAATGACCACGAGTTGGTCACGCGGAATGGAAACATCGATATCACGGAGGTTGTGCTCACGAGCGCCGCGAATAACGATAGAGGAATCAGACATGGAAGCTCCTTGCCTCCTATTGCATCGAATCATACTGCCGATGAGTTTAGCGCACTCGACGCGCACAGATGTTCGCAATACAAGATTCGCAGACCTTTAGCTTTGCGTATCGGGCGCTTTGTTTCTCGAAATGCCGTGGAAAGGTTACAGTAATCTAATACTGAACTTAATTTGCTGTACCAGAGGAACGTCCATGACCGAAGATATCCCCCTTGAAATCACTTCGAGCGACATGGCCAATCTGCCCATATTCATCGCCGTCCTTATCGTGGCCGCCGTCGTCGTGCGCGTGTATTTTTCAATCAAACGCAACGAAAAGCCACCCATTGCCCGCGTCTTTTGGTGCGCGACGCTCCTCATCCCGCTCGGCGTGGTAGCTGCATGGATTACGAATCAATCGCTCGTAAATGAGGGCAGCTCCCTATGGGTCCTTTCTTATTCGGCGCTCGGTGCTGCCGCCGTCATGCTTCTTGTCGAGCCCTTGGTTTCGGGACTTATCGACCAAACCGACCTTGCGACGGGAACGGTTGCCTGTATTTGCCGCGACATCCTTGTCATCGCCGCTGTTTCAGCGCTCTCGTTCGTTTCAATCGAAATTGCCTGCAACGAAACGTTCTATCGCATTCCCGCCAACTCATTCGGGTTTTCCGTCGGGTTGCTCGCGACGGTTCTGCTCTCCCTTTATTTGCTGGGACAGCGTCATGGAGGCGTCATGGTCCTCGTGCCCGTCGTCTGTTGCGTCCTTGGCATTGCCGAGCACTTCGTCATAACGTTTAAAGGCGAAGCCATCCTGCCAAGCGATATCTTGGCCCTTGGCACCGCAATGGAAGTGAGCGAGGGATACGAGTTTACCTTTACCGCCGGAATCGTAACCTCTCTCGCCCTGCTGGAGATTTCCCTGGGGCTTCTTTCGCTCATCCGACCGCGAAAGCTCCGTACGCCCACCCATGTCTTCCCCGCTATCGCCGCTAACCTCTGTGCTTTTCTGCTAGTGACCGTTGTGGGGCTCTCAGGCTTTTCCAACATCGACTTGGAGCAGGCGCTGGATTTTGGATTTGACCGTTGGCAGCCCATCACCACGTATGCGTCTCAGGGTTTTATCACTTCGTTCACCGAAATGGTCAACGAGTTGCCCATTGAGAAGCCCGAAGACTATACGCCCGATGAGGCGCAGAGCATCGAGCAGGAGCTCGCCGCCGTCTACGACAGCACATATGGCTCGAGCGAACAGCGCGCGGCGGCCGTTGCCCAGTTCAATGAAATCAAGCCGACGCTTGTTGCCATCATGAACGAGAGTTTTAGCGACCTTTCGTGCTTTGAGCAGCTCCAGGCGGCCGGGTACTCCGGCCCCGCATTCTACAACTCGCTTCCCGACACACTTGTTCGCGGCACCATGCTCGCTTCGGTCGCCGGTGGCGGAACGGCGAACTCCGAATTCGAATTTTTGACCGGAGCGACAACGGCCTTTGTCGGATTAGGCAAGATCCCCTATCAGCTGTATCAGATGAATGGCGTAAACAGCCTGGCAAAGGACCTTAAAGAGCTTGGGTATACCACTACCGCTATGCACCCGCAAAACCCCGTCAACTACCATCGAGATAAAATCTATCAGCAGCTGGGCTTTGGAGACTTTCTTTCAATCGGCGATTTCGAAGGTGCGCCCTATTACCATGCCGGCGTATGCGACTACGCCACCTACGACAAGATACTCGACCTGCTTAGAACCGACGAAGCGCCGCAGTTCATCTTTGACGTCACGATGCAAAATCACGGCGGCTACGACTATGGCACCGTTCCCGCCGAAGAGCTGACAAACTATTGGGTCGAGGGAGCCAGCGAAGGCGCCAACAGCGCGCTCAACACCTATCTCACCTGCATCAACGCATCCGACCGGGACCTCGAGTACTTTATCAACGAGCTCCGCAACATCGGCAGACCGGTTGTTCTTGTCTTTTTTGGCGACCATCAGCCGAGCGCCGCAACGACTCTCAACGACGAGCTGTACCCTCAGGAAGATACGGCAAGCCACGCTTTCCGTATCTATCAGTCGACATATCTCGTCTGGGCTAACTATGAGATCGCCGGCAATACCGAGCTCAACGTCTACGACACCGTCGGGGCAAACGAGATTGCAGCCATTACCCTTAATAAGATCGGCGCCCCGCTCACCAATTACCAAAAGGCCCTGCTTGCGACAAGGTCAGATGTGCCCACCATCAATGTCGCCGGCTATCTCGGTGCCGACGGGCTGCGCTACGACTTGGAATCGGAAGACAGCCCCTACGCCTCGACGATCGACAAGCTGCAGCGCATGCAATACCTCGAGTTCGCCAGCAAAGTTCAGTAAGCCCGCCCATTCGCTTGGGCCCATCGTATTGCAAGCACGCTCGGCCCAAACGCATCGCAAATGACTCCCGCTCGCAAACGAGGGTACAATGACGCTCGTGTCACATCGCGGGGCCCCGGCCCCAGCATATACAAAGGAGTCATACATGGGTTGCGAACACGCACAGGCCGCCGGCGGACAAACGTCGCCGTCGCAATTTGAGGAGAACACGCTGTCCGAGGTCAAGCGCGTCATCGCCGTGCTTTCCGGCAAGGGCGGTGTCGGCAAGTCATTTGTCACCGGTGCCATCGCCACCGAGCTTGCCCGTCACGGCCACAAGGTCGGCGTCCTCGATGCCGACATCACCGGTCCCTCTATCCCCAAGATGTTCGGTATGAGTGGACGCCACGTCCATGCCCTTGGCAACCTTATGCTGCCCGAAATCTCCGAGCACGGCGTCAAGGTCATGAGCTCCAACCTGCTGCTCCAAAACGAGACCGACCCCGTCCTTTGGCGCGGTCCGGTCATCGCAGGCGCCATTAGGCAGTTCTGGAGCGAGACCTCGTGGGGCCCCATCGACTACCTGCTGGTCGACATGCCTCCGGGAACAGGCGACGTCGCGCTCACCGTCTTCCAGTCGCTGCCCGTCGACGGCATCGTCATCGTCACGAGCCCGCAGGATCTGGTCTCGATGATCGTCGCCAAGGCGGTCAACATGGCCGAGAAGATGAACGTCCCCATTCTGGGCATTGTCGAGAACATGAGCTATATTGAGTGCCCCGACTGCGGCAAGAAGATCGAGGTCTTTGGCAAGAGCAAGCTCCCCGAGGTCGCAGAGCGCTATAACCTCGACATCTTGGGGCAGCTTCCCATTAATCCGGCACTCGCCGAGGCCTGCGATAAGGGCGAGGTCGAGACCGCGCTGCCCGATGGCATGTTGCCCAAGGCAGTCTCTGCCGTCGAGGCTATTACCCCGCACGAGACCGACGAGGCCTAAGTGAACGCGAGCGCCTTCTATGACGTCCTGGTAATCGGCGGCGGGGCTTCAGGCCTCGCCGCCGCCATTACGGCCGCACGCGTTGGCAAAAGCGTCTGCATCGTTGAGCGCGATGTCGCCTGCGGCCTTAAGCTCCTTGCGACCGGTAACGGCCGCTGCAACCTCTCCAACGAATCGATCGATCCTCAGCGGTATAACCACCCAGCATTCGTCACATCCGTCATGGGCCCCCAGCCCGAACAAGAGCTTATGGGTTTCTTCTCCTCGCTGGGTATCATGACAACCTCCGAGGAAGGCCGGCTGTACCCGCGCTCCCTTCGCGCCGAATCGGTGCGCGACGCGCTTCTCAACGTTTGCGACCGCCTAGGTATCACCTTAATCTGCGGAGCCTACGTTGCCTCGGCGCACAAAGCTTCCGAAGGCTGGGCACTCCAAATAGACCGTCCAGCGCGGGCGCTCAAGGCAAAAAAGCACGACGACCGAAAATCGGAGCTCCGCTCGCTTCGGAAAGCGCTCGCTGATGTCCCTCGCAAGAACGTGGCCCTGCAGGCACATGCCGTAATTATCGCCACGGGCGGCAACCCCACCGGTATCGCCGATACGTTTCGCCTCCCCCTCACTTCGCTGCGCCCCATCCTCTGCCCCGTATCGGCAACGGTCTTTGGCGATCGGGCGGCGCTCAAGACGTTGGATGGCCTGCGCGTCCGCGCCCGCTTGACGCTCGCCCGCAATCATAATGAGCTCTGGCACGAAGACGGTGAAGTGCTGTTTCGAACCTTCGGTATCTCGGGCGTCGCTGTCTTCAACCTCTCTCGTCGTATCCAGCACGGCGATACGATCCTGCTCGACGTTTTCCCCGACCTCTCCAAAGACGAGTTGCTCGATACGCTCAACCGGCGCGTTGAGCTGCTCGGCGGCTTTTCGCCCCGCGATCCCCGTTGGCTCGACGGCATGCTCGCCCCGCAACTCTCCCGCGTCGTCTGCACAGCGTTCGAGCAGTGCCATCCAGGCTCCAACGATGTCATCCACCTGGTCTCGATCCTCAAGCACTTTAAGTTGCTCGTCAAGGGAACAGCCGAGGAGCGCTCAGCGCAGGTCACGCGTGGTGGCGTATCTGTCGAGAGCATCTCAACACCCAGCCTACGCGCGCGCAGCGTTGTCGACGCCCCGCTTTACGTCTGCGGTGAAGCGCTCGACATCGACGCCGATTGCGGAGGCTTTAACCTTGCGTGGGCCTGGATCTCGGGCATTCGCGCTGCAAGCAGCCTGTAGCCGCGCAGTCTATAATCAAAAACGCATTCGGGCCGTCTGGGATACCGGACGGCCTCTTTCTTGCCTCTAAGGAGACCTCGATGATCGAAATCACCCAAGTCAACGCGTCGCTCGATGAAGCCGACGATGAAAATGCCTGTCTCATTGTTGGCAAGCGAGTCGCCAAGCGCGTCCTACGTTGCAAGGACTCCGAGATCAAGTCCATCGAGCTCCACCGCAAGTCAATCGACGCTCGCAAAAAACGAGACGTCCATTTTATCCTGAGCTTTCGTGTTGAGCTGACTAGTCCCCACCTCGAGCGAGAAGCGGTCGACAGCGTTGCCGAGCGTGACCGCTCGCGCGTACGCGCGATAGAAGACGATGAGCCTTCATTCCCCTCCCCCGCCTCCGACGCACCTCAAGAACGCCCTGTCGTTGTCGGCGCCGGATGCGCCGGCCTTTTCGCTGCGCTTACGCTCGCCGAAGCAGGTCTTAAGCCCTTGCTCATCGAGCGCGGCGACCCGGCATTTCGCCGCTCGCAGGCGATCGACCTCTTTCTAAAGGAGCGCATCCTCGACCCCGAGAGCAATATCCAGTTTGGCCTGGGCGGCGCGGGGACCTTCTCGGACGGCAAGCTCAATACGGGAACCAAAAATCCCGCCCATCGCCTTATCCTCGAAACCTTCGTCGAGGCGGGTACGCCCCGCGATATTCTGTGGGATGCCAAGCCGCACATTGGCTCCGACATCCTTCCCACGGTCGTCACCGCTATATCCCAGCGCATCGAGCAGCTCGGAGGTGTCGTCCGTTATCGAACGAAGCTCGTCGACATTCGCATCGACGCGTCTGGCGCCATCACCGGTATTGATGTCCAATCGTCCCAAGACACCGCTTGCGAGCCAATCGAGACAAAGCACCTCATCCTCGCCTGCGGGCATTCTGCTCGCGATATTTTTGAGCTCCTTAAGGACCACAACGTGGTCCTCGCACAAAAGACCTTTGCCATGGGCGTTCGCATCGAGCATCCGCAGCGCGACATCGACCGAGCCCAATTCGGAGCCTCGGCGGGACATCCTGCCCTCGGAGCAGCCCCCTACAAGCTCGTCGCCCATCTTCCCAACGGCCGCAGCGTGTTCTCGTTTTGCATGTGTCCCGGCGGGCAGGTTGTCGCCGCCTCTTCCGAGCAGGGCCACTTGTGCGTCAACGGCGCCAGTCTCAATGCCCGCGACGGACGCAACGCAAATGCCGCCCTGCTCGTTAACGTCACGCCTGAGGACCTTCCCAACGATGACCCACTCGCCGGCATCGAGCTCCAGCGCGCCTGCGAGGCGGCCGCCTACCGCCTGGGCGGTTCCAACTGGAACGCACCGGCACAGCTCGTCGGAGATTTCCTCGCAGGACGCGCCAGCAAGGCGCCCGGAAAGGTAAAGCCCACCTATCCGCTCGGTGTGACCTGGACGGCAATTGACGAAGCCCTGCCGCAGCATATCGTCGAGTCGCTCCGCCTGGGACTTCCCCTACTTGGAAAAAAGCTACGAGGCTACGACCGCTCCGATGCTGTCCTTACCGGCGTGGAGACTCGCTCGAGCTCACCGGTCACCGTCACCCGAGACCGAACATGCCATGCCGTGTCGACCCCGGGCCTCTACCCTTGCGGTGAGGGAGCTGGATATGCCGGCGGCATCATGAGCGCCGCCACCGACGGCATCCGTTGTGCCGAAGCCCTGATCGCAGACCTCTAACGCACGAATTCCAGCGCGCAAAAGACGCATGCCCCGAGCTCCGCAGGGAACTCGGGGCATGTTCGCTATTTCTTAAACCGTGCACCCTGGCGTTTTCTGCCCGATGCGAACGTGGAACCCTTGCGAGCCTGCGAACGTAAGCGCTCGATCGTCTCGTCCTCAGACGCACCCTCGAGCATCGCCCGAATCTGAACGACGGCATCGCGCAGGCGCGCCGCCTCCTCAAAGTCCATGGCGGCAGAAGCGTTACGCATATCCTCTTCCATGGTTTCGACGATCCGCACGAGCTCGTCATGCGGCAGTTCTTCCAACTGCTCCGCAAGTGTCTGCTCGGGCGCCACCGTTTCCGGCACGCCACCCTCGCCCGACTCATCGGGCGTATAGAATGCGCCATGGCCAAGAGAGTCGCCCTTCGAGCGTCCCTTGGAACCCACGGTTTTTTCGGCCTCGGCAATAAAACTTGAGATGTCGTTGATGGCCTTGCGCACCGTCTTGGGCACAATGCCATGCTCTTCGTTATATGCCATCTGAATCTCGCGACGGCGCTGCGTCTCCTCGATGGCCTCTTTCATCGAATCGGTCACAACGTCAGCATACATGATGACTTCGCCGTCGGCGTTACGGGCCGCGCGGCCAATCGTCTGAATCAGCGAACGGCGGTTGCGCAAGAAGCCTTCCTTATCGGCATCGAGAATTGCCACCAGTGAGACCTCGGGAAGATCCAAGCCCTCGCGAAGCAGGTTGATGCCAACGAGAACATCGATCTTGCCCTCGCGCAGCGTTCGCAGGATCTCGACACGGTCCATTGTCGCCGTATCAGAATGCATGTAATTGACCTTAATGCCCGCATCAAGCAGATGGTCGGTCAGGTCCTCGGCCATGCGCTTGGTCAACGTGGTCACCAGCACGCGCTCCTTGCGGGCAACGCGCTCGCGAATCTCGTCCTCAAGATCGTCAATCTGACCGCGAACCGGACGCACATCGATCTTGGGATCGAGCAGGCCGGTCGGACGAATAATCTGCTCAACATCGTTCTGGCTCACCCGCAGCTCGTAGTCGCCCGGCGTGGCCGAAACGTAGATGAACTGGGGGATCCTTGCCTCAAACTCATCGAAACGAAGCGGGCGGTTATCGAGTGCCGAAGGAAGGCGAAAACCGTGTTCCACCAGCGTCACCTTACGCGAGCGGTCACCTTCGTGCATGCCGCGAATCTGCGGCACCGTCACATGGCTCTCATCGATGATGCAGAGCATGTCCTTAGGGAAGTAATCGATCAGGGTAAACGGCGGCTCGCCCGGTTTTCGACCGTCCAGATGACGCGAGTAGTTCTCGATACCGTTACAAAAACCCATGGTCTCGAGCATCTCGAGATCATAGTCGGTGCGCTGCTGCAGACGCTGTGCCTCGAGCAACTTGTCGGTCGCCTTGAGCTCGGCCACACGCTTCTCGCACTCTTCACTGATTGATTTCAGAGCCGCCTTGACCTTCGGCTTCTCGGTCACGTAGTGCGATGCCGGCCATACGGGGATGGCCTCGTACTCACGAAGCATCTCACCGGTAACCTCATCGATCTCGGCAATAAGCTCAACCTCGTCGCCAAAGAACTCAAACCGCAACGGATGCTCGGCATAAGGCGGATACACGTCGACAACATCGCCGCGCACGCGGAACGTGCCGCGCGCTAGGTCATAGTCATTGCGATCATATTGAATGTCGATAAGTGCATGGATAAAGTCATCGCGCTCGAGCGGCACCTTCTTGTCGACGTTTGGAGCCAGACCCGCATAGTCCTCAGGAGAGCCAATGCCATAGATACACGAGACCGATGCGACAACGATCACATCGCGTCGAGAGAGCAGTGACGCGGTCGCCTGATGGCGCAGCATCTCGACCTCTTCGTTAATCGAGGAGTCTTTCTCGATATATGTATCGCTTTGCGGCACATACGCCTCGGGCTGATAGTAGTCGTAGTACGAGACAAAGTAGACCACAGCGTTGTTGGGAAAGAACTCTTTGAGCTCGCTCGCAAGCTGAGCGGCGAGCGTTTTATTGGGAGCCATGACCAGCGTCGGCTTCCCCAGGGCCTCAATAGTCTTAGCCATCGTGAAGGTCTTGCCCGAACCAGTCACGCCCAGCAAAACCTGATAGCGATCTCCGTCCCTCACACCCTGCACAAGTGACTCAATGGCCTTAGGCTGAGAACCTGCAGGCTCATAGGGAGACACGACCTCAAACGGCACCTCAGAGCCCTCAACGCCAAAACGTTTGAGCTCTCCTCCAACACGCTCAACTTCAAATTCCGCCATGGATACTCCTAACTCATATATCTGCAGTATACGCAGGCGGCAGGCATAGTCCTATACGAACCGATCGGGATAGAGGGTCTTGTAGCGAACCCAGGCATTATTGACACGAATCAGATACGCCTGCGTCTCGGGAAAGGTGATTGCATTATGAAGCGACGTGCTCTGCTGCGCCCATCCGTCGACATTGCCCATGCCGGCGTTATAGGCGGCAATGGCGCTGTCAGTCGACCCGTTAAAATACGTTAGAAGATACGAAAGATACGCACAGCCAAACTCGATGTTCGTAGCGGGATCGTTAAGGTTGTCGGCGGAATACTCGCTACCATCGACAAGACCCTTGGCAATCATATCCTGGGCAGTCTCGGGCATCAGCTGCATCAATCCCCGAGCGCCTTGATTCGACTCAGCCTCGGGATCCCAATTCGATTCCGACTTTATGACAGCACACACCAGATATGGATCAAGATTGTGCGAAATGCTCGATTGCTTTACATACGCCTCGTAGTCAATTGGATACAAAGGCTTAAAGAAGGCGGCAGGAGCATACGAGTAGACGAGCGAAATAAAGCCGAAGACGAGCACAACGGCAAGTGGCGCAACGCGATACCACGTAAAGAAACGTGTCTTAGGCATCGGCCTCCTCCTTATCCGTTACATCCCCGAAGCCATGGCGCACAAGCCATGCGTCCAGTTGTTCAAAGAGCGAATTATCGCCTCCCGCATTATCGATTACCGTCGTAGCGAGATTGCAAAGCGAAGCCTCATCAGGTTGGCATGCAGAGCGAGCATCAAAATCAGAGGACTCCATACCACGATGAATGGCACGCTCGCGACGAACTGCCAAAGGAGCACTGATAACCAGAATTTCATCAGCCAGGCCAAAAGCATCCTCAAAACCAGTCGGGGCAGAAACCTCGACAACCGCAAAGGGATAACGGGGGGACGAAACCGTACAACAAACCGGATCGAGAATCCTAAGCGAAAGCTGTTCAATGAGAACGGGGTGCACAAGGTCATTGAGCCGTGCGACCGAATCAGGAGAAGCGAAAGCTCGAGAAGCGAGGATGCTGCGGCGAATGCCGCCCTCCTCATCCAAAATATCCCAGCCAAATTCTTCCGCGAGGGCATTGACGATATCGGAGCCTGGCACATACAGCGATTTGGCAAGCTCGTCCAGATCGATAAGCATGGCGCCATGAGATTCGAGATAGCGGCAGGCAGTCGACTTACCCGAAGCAATATTGCCCAAGACAAAAACGGTAAACATCAAGTCCTCCCTAACGCCAATGGGAGTTATTATCGCGCAAATACAAAAGAAGGACTCAAAATACAGCCAAACAGTAAGACAAGCTAAAAGAAGGCGAGTTCTTGTATTACAGCTCTTTATAAAACGCAAAAAAGGGGGAGGCCGCGAGGCCTCCCCCTTCTTCAAGTCTTGCGACG